>NZ_JADBUB010000216.1:0-35919 GCF_020245865.1 Microcystis sp. M169S2 | reverse complement strand
TTCACCACTTTTTTCCTAGCTTTTGCAGTCTTGAGGGTTCTACCCTTCCTGGTGTCTTTAACGTGATGGCACCACTCCGATTCCATCCCGAACTCGGTTGTGAAACTTCACCGTGGCCAAGATACTTGTCGGGTTGCCGACCGGGACAATAGCTCGATGCCAGGATTATTCTTTCTAACCCCCCAATCTGGTGAGATTGAGGGGTTTGGTTTTTAGGAAAAATCAGAGGATTTTAAATCTAAACCGCGCTCAAATATTGTATCTATGGCTAACATTTCTCCGTCGCTAGTCATAAATTTATGATCTTTGGTTGCTTGGATAGTTTGCCCATTTTCTAGGGTATATTCAAAGACCTCTTGTAAACCCCGCTCGTGCCATTGAGAGATTGGTTGACTATAAACAAAACCATTTTTATCTACACTATAAACAGTGCAGTTAACTTCTTCGCTCACAATTTTAGCAATTGGTAATAATCCGTATTCCTCAGTTAAAATTAACGTCTCACCTCCCAGACAATATTCGGCAAAATTTACCATCTGTTCAAAGAGATTTTCAGCGATTCTTTTTTCCACACCATTTTTAGCAGCACCATCGATAAACATCTCCCTTTGTTTCTGCATTTCGGAGGCTTTTTTCTTACCCATTGCCCGACGCAATAGATCCGCTTCTCCTAGGGAATAACCCGCTAAATCCTGCGCCATTTTCATAATCTGTTCTTGATAGACTAAAACTGCGTAGGTTTCCTTAAGAATTGGTTCCAATAAAGGATGATCATAACGAATGGGTTCTCTACCGTGTTTTCTGCCAATAAAGAGAGGAATTAATCCCGCATCTAAAGGACCAGGACGATAGAGTGCTAGGATTGAAGATATGTCCTCAATACCCGATGGTTTTAACTCTTTAACGATCTGTTTCATCCCCGACGATTCTAACTGGAAAATACCTTCTAAATCGCCTTCTTCTAGTAATCCGTGGGTTTTGAGAATATCGGGAGGTAGTTTTTTATGTTCCCCTTTGGCCCGAATTTGCAGGGCTTTTCTTTCATCTAAAGGCAATTGATCCAGATCAATTTCTATGCCCTGATTTTGTTTAATTAAATCGGCGGTTTTCTTCAAAGTGGTTAAATTTCTTAACCCTAAAAAGTCCATTTTTAACAATCCCAATGATTCTAAATCTTCCATGAAATATTGGGTAATTACCGCACCATCATTATTTTTCTGGAGAGGAACCACTTCATCTAAAGGCTGGGAAGAAATCACGACTCCCGCAGCATGAACTCCGAAGGTTTTGTTAGTACCTTCGATACGAATTGCCATATCTAACCAATGACGCACATGGGGTTCCGTATCGTATCTTTCTTTAAATGCTGGTTCGGGAGTTTCATCGGAAATCATCACTTTTAAAGGTGTGGGTTTACCGCGAGAAACGGGAATCATTTTCGCCATTTTATCCGATTCAGCGTAGGGAATATCTAATACCCGCGCCACATCTTTTAAGACAGCTTTTGATGTCATACGGTTAAAAGTAATGATTTGGGCAACATTAGCCTCCCCGTATTTTTCCGTGACGTATTGGATCATTTCATCCCGTCTCTCGATACAGAAATCTGTATCAATATCAGGCATAGATTTTCGTTCAGGATTGAGAAAACGCTCAAATAATAAACCGTGATGAACGGGATCAATATTAGTTATTTTTAAAGAATATGCTACCAAAGAACCCGCCGCAGAACCGCGTCCCGGACCGACGGGAATATCATGATCTCTAGCATATTTTATATAGTCCCAAACGACGAGAAAATAGGTAGAAAATCCCATTTTCTGTAACATTTTTAATTCGTATTCTAGCCTTTCTTTGTAAGTAGTTTCAATTTCGTGACGAGAAGGACATTTTAATCTTTCTAATAATCCTAACCAAGCAATTTCTTCTACATAACTATCAGCAGTATGTCCCGCAGGAACTGGATAGTTAGGTAGTCTTGGTTCATTAAATATGTTATAAGGTTCGACTTTTTCTGCTACTTCTAAGGTGTTATTAATCGCTTCTTCAATCACATCTTCTGGCAGATGATCACGGAAAAGTAAACGCATTTCATCAGCAGATTTTAAGTATTCTGTTCCGCTATAACGGAGGCGTTTATCTTCAGTAATTAACTTGGCAGTTTGAATACAAAGTAAGGCATCGTGTGCTTCTACATCGTAACAGGAAATAAAGTGAGAATCGTTAGTAGCAACTACTTTAATTCCTAATTCTTTAGCAATTTTAACTATTTCTACATTGACAATCCGATCTTCTTTAGAACCGTGGTCTTGAATTTCTAAATAAAAATCATCACCAAAAAGTTTTTTATACCATTTAGCAGTTTCCTTAGCCAGTTTCCTGTTATTAGCTAAAATCGCTTGGGGAATCTCTCCACCCAAGCAAGCACTGGTAACTATCAATCCTTCGTGGTATTGTTGGAGTAACTCTTTATTAATACAAGGACGAGCAAAAATCCCTTTACCCTGAATACCTTTCAGATTAGAAATAGTAGTTAATTTAACCAGATTTTTATAGCCTTGCGTGTTTTTGGCTAAAACAACTTGATGATATTTTCGGTGGCGAAGATTGACTTCAATATCGCCATTAACTACATACATTTCGTTGCCAATAATTGGTTTTATTCCCTTATTACGACAGGTTTTAATTAATTCGATCGCACCATACATGACTCCATGATCGGTTAAAGCGATCGCTGGTTGTCCTAATTCGAGCGCTCGATCAATTAGTGCCGGTAATTGGGAAGCACCATCAAGTAAGCTATAATCACTGTGAATATGTAAACCGACAAAAGACATAGTTTTTCAGGAAAAAGTGACAAGGAAAAGGGAAAAAAAACCAGAATTTACTTACTTTTAATTTTCAGCAATCACAGTCTATTTTTAGGGTTGATTGAGAATCCTATAGGGGAAAGAACTTTCTTCTAAATTAAACCATTGTTCTCGCAGTTTCTGGTTATCATTGCTGCCGACGACAGTATCAACAAATTTCTTCCATTCGGGATCGTTTTTGGGTAAAATACAGCCATAAAGTTCGGTGGTAATCGGTTGACGGGGTAGTAGCACAAATTGTCGCGGATCCTGTCCTTGTTTAACGATTTCCCCCAGTAGAAGAATTCCATCACTAACCACTGCTTTAACTTCTCCCCTTTGTAATTTTGCCACTGCTTCACTTCGATCGCTGACAGCTTGCCAATTAGCCAGAGGATAGATATAACGAATAATACTATCGGTGGTGGTGTCGGGAATATAGGCGATCGCAACTGCCGCTAAAGTGTTATTAATATCTATTTTATCAACATTTTCCCTTTTAGTTAAAAATTGCGCTCCTGTCATAAAATAGGGAATAGAAAAATTAACTTTTTCTAGTCTTTCTTCCGTAATTGTTGCCGCATTACAGGATAAATCTACTTGTCCCTGTTCCACTTGCTGAAAACGATTATTAGTCGTTGCTTCTGTAAAGTTTATTGTAACTGGTTTACCTAATTCTTGTTCTAATCGACGTTGGACTAAGCGCATTAATTCCACTCCGTAACCTGTCCATTGTCCCGTTTTCTCATCGATATAACTAAAGGGAGTAGCGTCTTTTCTGGCTGCCGCTTTTAATTCTCCCGTGCGAGCAATTCTTTGTAAAACTGTTTCTGCTAAGACTGATAAATGTAGGTTATTTATCAGTAAAAGACCTAGAAAAATCAACCAAAAGTTTTTAGACATATCAAGAAAGCAAGAAGGAGATAAGTAGAAAAAGCCAACCACCGACGTGCGATTAGCAAATGCTGCTATATTTTAACTACGATCCTCAAATAATCCACTCAAACGTTCTACTTCTGTTTGTGCTGTGTACATAGGAGTTCCAGCCAGAATTCCGGTAACATTGCGGAAAGGTTGACCAATGTGCATACCTTGATGATCGATCGAAAACTCACGAATATCCTTATCGTGCATAGAACCGCGCATTTTTAAAACAGTGATCCCGCGGCGCATTTCTCCATACATTTCCACATAACGCAGCAGAATAATTGAATCAGTAATTGTAGAAATATGCGCTTCTGTAATCGAGGAACCTCCTAATAAAGTGGGAGTGGTGGAAGTAAATAATCCTCCCACCTCTTTTTGCTTAATAAAAGAAGTCAAACCGATAATAAATTCCCGAAATCCTTTCAGATTAGAAACCCTTTCTAAAGCAGATAAACTATCTACTGCCACTCGATTAGGTTGAAACTCCTCGATAATTTCCTTCATCATAATTAAATGATTTTCTAAACCCGTAGTTTCGGGATAACGGCAGACTACTTTTAATTTACCTTCCTTTTCCATGCGGTCATAATCCACACCCCAACCGGTAGCATTTCTAAATAACTGTTCGCGACTTTCCTCGAAGGCAAAAATTAAACATCTTTCCCCATTGCTTACTCCCCCGGCCATAAATTCTGTCACCATCAGGGTTTTTCCTGTTCCCGTGGCTCCCGAAACCAAAATAACCGAATCGCGGAAGAAACCACCACCACACATTCTATCGAGTTCGAGGCTGCCGGAAGTAATACGAATATTAGAGGATTTTTGTTCTAATTCAATGGCTGATAAAGGAATAATCACGGCTCCTTTATTGGGAATAATTGTAAAAGGAAATTCTCCTTTTTGGTGATCGGTTCCCCGATATTTTAAAATTTCGATCGTCCTTCTTCTTTTCTCATCGGTTAAAACGTTGCGTAAAATCACCACATTATCGGCCACAAACTCCTCCACCCCATAACGACTGATTTCGCCGTATTCTTGGGTTCTTTCTGCGGTCATAATCGCTGTTACTTCCAATTCTCGCAAAGCGGTTGCCAGACGAAAAAGATCACTTCTCACTTGAGCGCTATCACTCAAATGGCTGAAAATTGCGCCTAAAGAATCCATAGACACCCGTTTGGCTTTATTTTTGCGGATAGCAAACTCAATGCGAGCGATTAATGCGCCTAGGTCGTATTCTCCCGTCACCATCGGCTTTTCTTCCGGTTGGGGTGAAGCATCGACAAAGGCCCATTGACGATTCTCCTCCCACTGCCGGATATTCCAACCAAAACCACCCATATTTTTTCTGAGTGCTTGGGGTGGCTCCTCGAAGGTGACAAAAACGCCATTTTCTCCATTTTTGATGCCTTCTGCGAGAAATTGACAGGCAAATACCGTTTTAGCACTTCCTGCCGTCCCCGCTATCAAAGTTGCTCGTCCTTTCGGTAATCCCCCTTCCGAAAGAAAATCAAAGCCGGGGATTCCTGTTTCTAACTTCTCAATCAACTCTAGGGGATTATCTTGCGTCATTCTAAGTTCTCTATGAAAACGAGCTAATGTTTATTGTACCTATTTCAGTGACCAGTGATACCAGAAATTGATCCCTAGTTTGAGAGTTTGAGCATTTGTAATAAAACTTCCCAGACATCGTTTAAATGCAGGACAGCTTCACCCAAGCATAAAGAGATTGGTTATATTCAAGGGAAACTATATAAGCAGGTAAATCTTAGCCACAATTAACCAAAACAGCAGCTAACTAATAGTTAGGATCAAAGTAAGTTTTGTCTTTAGTTGGTTAATACTATCCTTGACAACTTTGAGAGAGTTTAAGGTATAATCATAGGTGAGCCAAATATTTGTCATACTTATTTGCTCTACTATGGAACATACAACCGATAATAATCAAAATCAGCAAAAAACCGACAATCAACAAGAGAAAACAGCAACAGGGAAGAAACCCGTGCTGAAGATTGATTCTAATAAAACTATACCCTATATACAGGAAGGAGCCAAACCGAAAAATAGATAAATTCTGTTTATTTCAGGGTTAGTTCAGATGCGCCATTATTTGACGCATCTAAAGGAGAAATTAAGTAAATTTCTCTAACTACAAAGGAACTTGAGTAATCCAATCTTGATACTTTGGTTCCTGATTAAGAACGATAGAACTTAACTTTTCTTTTAACTGATAAGTAATCGGTTTATCTGCGGGTAAAGAAAAAGTTTCAATCTTTTTAATCGGAGTAATTTTTGCCGCAGTGCCACTTAAAAACACCTCATCAGAGATAAATAACTCCGTCTTATCTACGGGTCTTTCAATAACTGGAATACCCAAATCCCGCGCAATAGTTAAAACACTATCTCTAGTAATACCCTCTAGGATATCTTGGTCAAAACTAGGAGTAATTAGCTGACCATTTCTGATGATAAAAATATTCATTCCCGTCGCTTCACAGACTTTACCCTGAGAATTCATTAAAATTGCCTCATCAAACCCCGATTCTACCGCTTCCGTTTTTGCTAAAGCAGAAGTGATATAAGCGGCGCTAATTTTACCTCGCAACGGGAAACTTCTATCCTCTTGACGATACCAAGAACTAATCCGACAGTTAACCCCATCGGCTGCTAAATAATCATCCATTTCTAGACCATAGACTAGAAAATCCTTCTCGATACCATGCAATCGCGGAGCAATTCCCAACCCTGAACTATAGACAAGGGGACGAATATAAAAAGGTCGATGACACTGATTCTTTTTCACAAAATCGATAATTATTTCATAGATTTTATCAGCAGAAATCTCGTAATTAAGAAACTTAGCACTTTGACTTAAACGCTGACAATGACGTTCTAATCTAAATAATAATATCTGTCCCGGATTGTTAGGGTCGGGAGTACCTCGTAAACCACCGAAAGCGGCAGTTCCGTAGTGTAGCGCGTGGGTAGCAACGGATAATTTGGCCTCAGTAAAAGGGATAAATTTATTCTCAAAATAGGCGAGAGGAAGGAAAGGAATTTCGGCGGTAATAGACATTTTTTTGTTGATTTAACCAAGAATTAAACGGGATTTACCCATGCGGAAAAATTTTGTTTCTGGCTATTAGAAGGATTTTCTACCCTGATAATTTCATAGCGAATCGTCTGCGGGGTGGCCAGTGGAACAGCAAGGGTTCGCAATTCATCGAGATGAAAGACTGTTATCTGAATAATATCACCTGCGCGGTAGTCTTTTAATCTTTCGTTTAAGTGTTCCGCCGTCACCCGCAATCCATCGATAGCCAATAATTCATCATCAGCATTAATTCCCGCTTTTTGGCAAGGAGAACCCATCTCGACAAATTTAATTATTTCTTTACCCGCTTCACTCTGTACCCGCATTCCCAGATGAGGTATCGTCTCCCCATTGCCAACACCCCGCAGATAGAGTCCAAAAGGTTCAAGATATTCATTAAAGGGTAATTCTGCCAAACCGTCGATATAACGCTGGTAGAAGTCGCTTAAATCCACTCCCGCAGCCGATTCGAGAATTGCCTGCAACTCCCCATCGGTATAACCAATCTCCTCTTTACCGAAATGTTGCCACATCGAGCGTAAAACATCATCGAGGGAACGACGGTTATCGGTGTGGGTGCGAATTAGTAAATCGAGAAGCAGCGACAATAATTCCCCCTTGAGATAGTAGGAAATTTGACTATTATCGCTATTGCTATCCCGTCGGTAGAGTTTTATCCAAGCATCGAAACTCGATTCGCCTAGAGGTTGGACAAGACGGCCGGGTATATTGAGATAACGGGTGATTTCTTTGCTTAAAAGCTCTAAAAAAGTCTTACTATCGTATATTCCCGCCCGTAGAGGGATTATCATATCGTAATAACTGGTGGTTCCTTCGGCAAACCAGAGGGAAGAAGTATAATTTTCTGCGTCATAATCGAAGCTTTCTAAAGCTTTTGGGCGAATACGCTTGATATTCCAGAGATGAAAGAACTCATGGGCGACTAATTGCAGAAAACGATGATATTTATCCTTATCTCGTAATCCCAAACGCGCATAGTTAAGGGTACAGGAATTTTTATGTTCTAGTCCCCCGTAACCAGCCGCCGAAAGATGTAGCAAAAAGAGATAATTATCATAAGGGAGTCCACCGAACATAGCCGACTCGGTTTGAATAATTTTAGTGGTATCGGCGATAATTTGACTAGGATTGGCGTTTCCCCGTCCCCAGATAGCTAATTGATGGGGTTTTCCCTCGACGACAAAATCGTATAACTGATGAGTCCCCACTTCCACAGGACTGTCCACTAGGGTATCGAAATCGGGAACGTAAAAGGTGTTTTTCTGTCCGGGTAAAGATTTTAAGGCAGTGGTAACGCGCCAATCGCCATGGGGGGGGATAATTGTCAAGGTGAGGGGATGTTTTTGATAATCGGGGATATAGAAGAATAAAGCAGCCCCGTTGAAGTAACCGTGAGTATCATCAAGATGGTTGGTTCTGACGGTTAAATCGTGGGCAAAAACGCGATATTTGACCGTTATTTCGGAACTATTACCAGTGTCAATCTGCCAGTGATTTTTAGCAACTTTGCGACTGTTAAGGTTAATAGCTTGAAAATCTTGAACTAAACGGGAGTATTCCCGCACTAGATAGGAACCGGGAGTCCAAACCGGCATTTTTAGGTTTAAAATCGGAGCTTGCCAACCAGTAATCTGTAGAGTGACTTCAAAGAGGTGTGAAGTCGGTTCCGACATAGCCACTTGATAGCTGAGACTTAAACGAGTTGAGGAGATGGTAGCGGGGGAAATAAGACTGGTCATCGGCATTAAACAAGCTTTTAAGTTATTATAGCGGCAAGCTTTCGGCCAATTTACCCGGTTTCGCCGCCAAAAATCCGATGGGTTTCCAAGATTTGACCGAGCAGTTTTGGCACTGTAACCCCCGCAAATCCTGCGAGGGTTTTTTTACCGATTCAGCGTCTTTCTGCCGGGGGTGCGGGAGGAGCCACATCGGGGGGAGGAGTTACCGGTAGGGGAACAGAACGAGTTTCGGGAGCTGCCACATTGACGGGAACGGTAATCGGTTCGGCTGCTGCGGGGGCCGTATTTTGAGGACTAGGAGCAGCGGCGCTGGTAGGAGCAACGGTAGTACGCCGACGACTAGAACGGCGTTGGCCCGGTTCGCTAGTATTAGAACGGACAATAGTTTGCTCGCGACTTACCCGAACCCGTCGCCGTCTGCGGATAGGTCCTTCGGTGGGGGAACCCTCATCGCTGCTGGCTAAACGATTGTTAGTAGTTTGGGTAAAGTAGGTACGTCGGGGTTTAATTGGTTCCGCTTTTAATGTCACTGGACGTTTGCCTAAATTCGGTTCTGGGAAACCTTGATAGGGAATATCCTTGATTGCTTCTAACATAAATTGTCGCCACATCCAAGCGGACATGGTACTGGCTCCATTTGTGGGTTTATTATTGTCATTACCGAGCCAAATTCCCGTGACTAATTGGGGAATATAACCGACAAACCAAAGGTCGCGAGCTTTATCAGAAGTGCCGGTTTTTCCTGCCACCGGACGACCAATTTGTGCGGGGGTTCCCGTTCCCGAATTAACCACATCCTGCAGCATCCAAGTCATCGTCGCCGCCGTGTTTTTATTCAGAGCAGTTTTCGGTTTAAAATTGGCTTGATAAATTACTTTACCATTGCGATCGAGTACCTGATTAATACCGTAAACTGGTTGATGCACACCATTATTAGCAAAAGTGCCGTAGGCGCTGGTCAATTCTAAAAGATTGACTTCCGAAGCACCCAAAGCCAAAGAATAAGTGGGTAAAAGTTTCGACTGGATCCCCATATCTTGAGCTAATTTAATCACCGGATTCCAACCCACAGCCACTAACACCTGAACCGCCACCACATTCAGGGAAGAAGTCAAAGCATCGCGCATGGACACCTCCCGGCCGCTATACCTATCACCGTAGTTTTCCGGTTTATAACCATCCACCACATACTGAGCATCTTTATAATTAGAATAGGGGGATTTACCCGCCGCAATCGCCGCCGCATAGACAAAAGGTTTAAAAGTAGATCCCGGCTGACGTTTTGCCTGTGTCACCCGATTGAATTGATTCTTATCGTGGTCAATTCCCCCGACCATAGCCTTAATTTGTCCATTTTTGGGGTCAATTGCCACTAAAGCCGCCTGTTGGAAGTTCTGCCACTTGCCATAACGAGAAACCGCTCTTTCTACCACTTCCTCCGCTTCGCTTTGCCAACGAGGATTAAGGGTGGTTTTAACCACCACTCCCCCCGCTTCTAGGGTTTTAGCGGGAACCAGTTGCGGCAGTTCCTTTTCCACATAATCGGTAAAATAGGCCGCTTGCCGTTGCAGACGTTTTAGGGGACTGGTTTTAAGGCCTAGGGGAGATGCGAGCGCTTGTTCTGCTTGAGCGTTAGTAATAAATCCCACCTCGGCCATAGTTTTGAGGACGATATTACGCCGTTCTAGGGCAGATTTAGGGTTTTCGAGGGGAGAATAGAGACTAGGAGCGGGAACAATGCCTGCAAGGGTGGCAGCTTCGGCTAGAGTTAATTTATCGACGGGTTTACTGAAATATAACCAAGCGGCATCGGCAAGACCGTAGGCCCCGGAACCGAGATAAACTAGGTGGAAATAACGCTCTAAAATCTGGTCTTTTGTATATTTATCTTCTATTTTCTGAGCGATACGCATTTCGCGTAATTTGCGATCAAAACTCCTTTCTTGGGATAAAAAGACAATTCGGGCCAATTGTTGGGTGATGGTGCTGCCTCCTTCCACCACTCCCCCGGCTCTCAGGTTAGAAAAGAGAGCGCGAGCAATACCCTGGCCATCAACTCCCCCGTGTTGGCGAAAACGGCGGTCTTCACTAGCGATAAAGGCCTCCTGTACCAGTGGGGGAACTTGGGCAATTTTCACGGTTTCGTAGGTACTAGGGCCATTTTGCTTGAGGATTTCCCCATTAGCGGCTTGAATGGTTAGGGTGCCTGGACGAGCATAGGTTTGTATATCGGCGATATTTTGCGGTAAAGAGCTTTCAAGGCGATAAATGCCCCAACCTACCCCTAAAATGCCCCCAGTTACGCCTAATCCCAATCCCAAGTACAAGCCAAAGCGGGGATGTTGTCGCCATTGCGGTAAGGGGGAATTAGCGATCAGGGTAGTAAACTTGTTCTTTAAGGGTTTTAATGTCTCTAGAGCCTTGCTACTGGTTTGGGAGACTAAATTAACCTTTTTTTCTTCGGAAGCGGCTTCTACTGGCTTTTCCCCCGCAACTGGCGCAGATTTGGAGTCGATAGGATCGACTTTAGGGGGTTGCTCGGAATTCTCTAATTTATTAGCGAGATTATGAAAAAATTGACTAAGTTTTTGTTTGTATTTCATGTTAGTTGAGCGGGTGAGGGAAGTGGGGAAGTGGGGTGTGGGGTGTGGGGTGTGGGGTGTGGGGAGAATAAATAAAAATAATTTCCCGACGACCGACTCCTGACTCTTTAAAGATCGCTAAATTGTCGCCACCATTGCTGGAGAGGATAATAGAGGAGGGGAGTCCAGAGACTACTAAGCAGAGCAGAAGTGAGGCCAATGCGTTGATAATCGAGCCAAAGATCAGCGAGATTTTTGCCTCCTTGTAGATAGTATTGAAAAGCGATCGCACCATCAGTGATTAAAGTCATAACAAAGACAATTAAGACCACGGCGATCAATTCTTCTTTAACATAACGTTGTCGGTGTAAACGGGAAGTAAGGAAACCGATCAGACCAAAAACCATGATATGGGAAGGATAATTAGAGGTTAAACTATCTTGAATAGCGCCGATCGCTAATCCGGCCACCACACTATCGAGACAAGAGCGATTGAGACTCCAACTAACCAACCAAATCAGTAACCAATTGGGAGCGATGCCTAAAATCTCCATTCCGGGTAGCCGCATTAAGGAAAGAAAGGTACAGAGAAGCAGTGAAGCGATAGTGACTAAAATATTCAGTATAAAACGAGAACGGGCTGATAAACGGCTTAATTTCAGCATAATTCCCCCTCTCACTGCTGGGGTTGCGGGTGAACGAACACCCATTCGAGATTGTCCACGGTGGCGGTAAATTCAATTTTGGCGGTGGGGGCGGGATTTTCCTGTAAATTAAGGGAAATTATGCGACCGATGGGCAACCCCGGCGAAAAAAGACTACTAAAAGCCGAAGTTGTCACCACATCTCCCGGTTTGACATCGGGAGCTTTTTCAAAAAAGCGCAGGGTGGCGACTTGGGAATTCTGACCTTGAATTAAACCCATGGCTCGACTACGATTCACCGTTGCTCCGATGCGACTTTGGGAATTACTGACCAATAAAACTTTGCTGGTGTGGGGAGTAACTTCTGTAATCCGTCCCACTAAACCGCCAATTCCCGTCACCGAAGCACCCACTGGCACACCATCGGCGCTACCCCGACCGATAATTACCTGTTGCCACCAATCATCGGCGCTGCGGCCAATAATTGGGGCAGAAATCAGGGGTTTTTTCTGGGTTTGATAATAACCAAGCTGTTTTTTTAATTGTTGATTTTGATATTCGACTTCACTTAAACGATTTTGTAATTCTCGCACCCGTTGGTCGGCCAGAAGTTGCTCTTGCAGATTAGTTTCCTCTCCCTGAAAAGGGCGGGTTAATAAACCATACAATTCTAAAATCGCCCCACTTTGATAGGTGCGAATGTACCAAGCTCCCCCCAAAGCGGCAGCGAGCAGCAAAAGTCGCCATCTCTGCTGTGTCCATTTTCGTCGTGCTGAATACATGAGCGATTTTAAACCTCTTGACTGTGTAGAGTGAGAATCCGTGAATTTTGCCGCTAACCTAGCCTAGTGACCTTTAGACATTGCGAGTTGTTTCATTAACGATCCGCTCAAAGAGTTTCTGATTTTTTAACACTTCTCCCGTGCCTTTGACCACACAGCGCAGGGGATCTTCAGCGACATGGGTAACGATACCGGTTTCGTGACTGACTAGACGATCAAGTCCCCGTAATAAAGCACCTCCTCCCGCTAACATGATCCCGCGATCGATAATATCAGCAGCCAATTCGGGGGGAGTTTTTTCTAGGGTACGTTTGATCGCATCAACGATCACGGAAAGTGGTTCATCCATACTTTCCCGCACTTCTTCCGCTTTGATCGTCACGGTGCGGGGTAAACCGGACATGAGATGCAATCCCCGCACTTCCAGAGGAGGAAATTCATCTTCGGGGGAGGGATAAGCTGAACCAAGGCGAATTTTAATATCTTCGGCTGTACGTTCCCCGATAATCAGGTTATGGACTTTTTTCAGATAGGCGATAATTGAGTCCGTCAGTTCATCCCCAGCGACGCGCACCGATTCGCTGATCACGGTCCCATCAAGACTGAGAATCGCCACTTCCGTAGTGCCACCACCGATATCGATGATCATATTTCCCGTCGCTTCCGAGACGGGTAAACCGGCACCCAAGGCCGCCGCAACGGGTTCATCAATTAACCCCACTTCTCGGGAGCCGGCATTTTTGGCCGCATCCACCACCGCGCGTCTTTCTACTCCAGTAATCCCACTGGGAACACCGATTACCATGCGGGGATTGCCAATCGTGCCATCGAGCGCTCGTTTGATAAATTCCGCTAACATGATCTCGCAACTGTAAAAATCGGCGATTACCCCATCGCGCAGGGGTCGCAGCGCGGTGACATGACCTGGAGTGCGACCGAGCATTTTTTTGGCCTCCTCCCCGACAGCGATCGGGTTACGATCTTGATCGATCGCCACTACCGATGGTTCCTCTAAAACGATGCCTTTCCCCGATACATAAACGAGGGTGTTTGCTGTACCCAAGTCTATACCTATGTCCCTTGATAAGCCTAGTCCTCTAAAAAAACCCACTTGTTTTCACTCCTGTTCTGATCAATAAAACGTTGCTATAGCTAGACTTTCGATCGAATCGACTTGGATTTTATTACGTTTTGTTTCTCAAGTCTAGTTAATTATCGCTTCTTTCTCTCCGGATTTACCCAGGTCTTTGCCCGAATTTTCTCCCTAGCCACCGGTCAAGGCTAAGGTTTCGGGCTAAAATGAACATACTATTGTACTAAATTGAGGATTTAAGACCATGAGTGTAAATCTGGTTCATTTGGTCGGACGAGCGGGGAGAGACCCAGAAACCAAGTATTTCGAGTCGGGTAAGGTTTTATGTACTTTCACTTTAGCGGTTAATCGTCGCTCTAAAAATAGCGATCAGCCGGATTGGTTCGATCTGGAAATTTGGGGTAAAACGGCGGAAGTGGCCGCTAATTATGTGAAAAAAGGCGGTTTAATCGGGATTAAAGGGTCTTTAAAAATGGATACTTGGAATGATAAAAACACGGGATTAGCTCGCTCTAAACCGGTGATTCTCGTCGATCAATTAGATTTACTCGGTTCTAAACGCGATAGTGAGGCTAATTCCGAGCGAGAATTTTAAAGCTTGAGCGGCATTATCTCCAGCTTTTAGGTGTGTTAGCTTCTAGTAACACACCCTTATTTATTCTCAAATTGACTGGAAAAATATTGCTGTAAATCTGGTAAAATTTCTCTATAAATAGCTGTATTTATCTCTAGATTACAGCCAAGAATAGAATTAAAAGGGATAATTTCCACCACGGAATTACTATAAGCAATCCCTTGTAAAGTCCTGACAAATTGAGCAGTCCAGAGATTTTCTTCTAGGGAAATATTTTGTTTTTTTAACCAGCCGATCAAAGCCGAGCGCCCGATTCCGGGTAAAATATCAGCAGTCAGCAGGGGACTGTACCAGCAATTATCTTTCCATCCCCATAAATTGCCGGTGCTAGTTTCTAACCAATTCCCCAATCGATCGACTAATATCGCCTCTTTTGCTCCTTTTTTTTGAGCAGTTTGTGACGCTAACCAAGGGGTTAAATAATTACCAGTTTTATGTTCTCCTAAAATGCGTTGCCAAGCGGGATTATCTATTACCCAGCCAATAATTCCTTGCTCTTGTCTAAGGCTTAAATCTTCGGGTAAAAATCTGCCTTTAATCCACTCCCGTCCATCGGGAAAAATTGTGATTCTCAGGACAGGATAGAATCGGGATAATTCTTCGGCTCCTTGGCGAATTCGCTGCCAATCGGGATCGGACCAGTAGAAAACTTGTAAACTAGAGTGCAGACGTTTGATATGTTCTTGCCAATGGGTCAGGGGATGATCTAAGCTGTGTTGATAGATACGCAGGGTAGTAAAGAGTGTGGCTCCATAAAGCAGTCCAATATCATCAATACCCAGACTTATTCGCTCATCCTCGATTAATTCGCCATTATACCAATACATAATCAGTTATCAGTTATCAGTTATCAGTTATCAGTTATCAGTTATCAGTTATCAGTTATCAGATTTGAGTTTTAAGGATCTTCTAGAGTAGTTATGATATTTTAGCAGAAAATAATGGTTCTTCGTTACTTGGTATGGTTCGATCAGGGGGCATAAATAGGCTAAATCCTTATCTGGCAAGGGACTTAATTGATTAGCTCGTTCTAGATTGAAAACAATTGGCAAAAATCGCAGCCATGTCTTTCTATATAAGGGTTTCACCCCTTATAACTCCCGTCCATTGCATAACACAAACCGAAGAACCAAAATAATCAAAGCTTTTTGCTTGGTTGGATTCTAGGCTATTTAAGGGATTAGGCTCATTGAAACTACTAATTTGGTATAACCAGTCTAGGAGAGCCTTACTGATTACTGTTTACTGATTACTGATTACTGTTTACTGTTTACTGTTTACTGTTTACTGTTTACTGATAACTGACCTAGCTTATGAACCGTCAAAAATTCACTTGGGGATATTCTAGCTATAAATTGCGTCAAAGAGAAAATTTTAAAGAATTTCTGTGTTTACTGGGATTATTAATAGCGGCCTTAATTATCTATCTAGTGGGATTAGGTAATTTACCCTTGCGGGATTGGGATGAAGCGACCATCGCTCAGGTAGCCAAGGAAATTAGCCAAACCCCCCTGGAACAATTGCGCTGGTTATTTCCCAGTTTTTGGGGTGATCCCTACCTGAATAAACCGCCCTTGATTCATAGTTTGATCGGTCTAACCTACCATTTTTGGGGCATCAATGAGGCCAATACTAGACTAATTCCCGCTTTTTTTACAGCTTTATCGGTGCCGCTTCTCTACCTTCTCGGTCGAGAAATTTTTCCGGCTCGTTTGCCAGCTTTACTGTCGGCCTTGATCTATCTAACTCTTTTGCCGGTGGTGCGCCATGGCCGTTTAGCCATGTTGGATGGAGCGGTATTGTGTTTTGAAATGCTGATGTTTGTTGGTTTACTGCGCTCACGGCGCGATTTACGCTGGTCTGTGGGGGCGGGGTTAGGATTTGCCCTCCTTTGTCTGACTAAGGGTATTATGGGGCTATTATTGGCGGGTATCGGCTTTATTTTTCTGCTCTGGGATACCCCCCGGTTATTAACTTCTGCCTATTTTTGGTCGGGTTGGTTATTGGGAGCAACTCCCGCTTTTGCTTGGTATAGCGCCCAATTTTGGCACTACGAGCGGGAGTTTCTCGATTCCCTTTTTGTTCAACAGTTAAAGCGAGTTAGTGATGATCTGGACAATCATCGCGGACCGTTTTGGTATTATCTGCTGGAAATTCTTAAATATAGTTGGCCCTGGTTAATTTTCTCGGTTTGGGGTTTACGTTTAGCCCGTCAGGAACATCTCTACAGTTGGGCGAAGTTACTGTTAGTTTGGACGGGTGTTTATCTGCCGGTGGTTTCGGTAATGGCAACCAAGTTGCCTTGGTATATTCTGCCGATCTATCCAGCCTTGGCTTTAGCGGCCGGTTATGCCTTGGCGCAGCTGGGTAATCTTCCCATCGATCGTCCCTATAATCCCATCTGGTCAATTATTCTGGGTATTGTCGGCGTTGGGGCGGGTTTATTAGCTTTAATCGCCTATTTTCCTGGTAATTTTGCCCCGATCGAACCGATCCATCCCTTAATTCTTTTAACCTTATTATCACTTTCCCTGACCATGGTGACAACGGCGATTTTGTTAGCCCGGCGCTCGCAACAATTCATCGTAATTTTACTCTGGGGAATGTTGGTTTCTTTGTTTATTTTTGTCAATTCTCCCCTGTGGATCTGGGAATTAAATGAGAATTTCCCCGTCAAACCGGTGGCGAGTTTAGTGCAGAAATATGTGCCAGCCGATCACCCTGTTTATATTGCTTTTGCCTACGAGCGCCCCTCGTTAAATTTTTATAGTGGTCGTCGGGTTTTTCCCCTTGCTACTGAAGAATTAATCAATCATTGGCAAAGTCACAAGCAACCTTACCTAATTATCGATCGTCAAACCAAAGAAGCTACTGATTTAGAAGGATTAAAGGCGATCGGATCTACGAATTCCGGTTGGTTTTTGGTGACGAAGCAGTAGTGAGGTTAATTTTGTGCATACTTTCGATAGCAAATTAGCTTCCGCTTTATCTTGCTGATTGCTGATTTGAAATATTACAAAAATTTTACAAGTTGCGTTAAAATCACCCCTAGCGATGAAACGCAGCACTTTTGTAATTGTTGAAACCGAGATTAATATGCTAAATAGGTCAATTACGGCCGAGAAAACCGAGGAATTCGCTCCTGCTGACCTGCTAGACTGCACCGATAGCTTTGTTAACCGTCATATTGGACCGACGGAGACGGAAATCGAGAAAATGCTGGCGGTTTTGGGTGTTGCTACCCTTGAGGAATTAATCGCTAAAACTGTCCCGTCAGGAATTCGTTTACAAAAAAGCCTTAATCTACCACCTGCCTTGAGTGAATACGCCGCTCTTGCCCAATTAAAAGCGATTTCCTCAAAAAATCAGGTATTTCGCTCCTTTATTGGCATGGGCTACCATGACTGTATCACCCCGCCAGTAATTCTCCGCAACATCTTAGAAAATCCGGGTTGGTACACCGCCTATACTCCCTATCAAGCGGAAATCGCCCAAGGACGCTTAGAAGCTCTCTTAAACTTCCAAACTCTTATCACTAGCTTAACCGGTCTGGAAATTGCTAACGCTTCCCTCCTCGATGAAGGAACAGCAGCCGCAGAAGCGATGAGCATGAGTTATGGACTATGTAAAACTAAAGCCAATGCTTTCTTTATCTCTAGTAGTTGCCATCCCCAAACGATTGAAGTTGTTAAAACCAGAGCGATTCCTTTAGGCATTGACATTATTATTGAGGATCATCGTCTCTTTGACTTCCAAACGCCGATTTTTGGCGCACTATTACAATATCCAGCCACCGATGGCGTAATTTATGACTATCGGGAATTTATCGCCAAAGCGCAGGAAAATGGGGCTTTAGTCACCGTTGCCGCCGATATTCTCAGTTTATCCCTGTTGACTCCCCCCGGCGAATTGGGGGCTGATATTGCCGTGGGTAGCAGTCAACGCTTTGGGGTTCCTTTAGGTTATGGGGGTCCCCATGCTGCCTATTTTGCCACCAAAGATGCCTATAAACGCAGTATTCCGGGGCGCATTGTCGGGGTATCGAAGGATAGTCAGGGTAAACCCGCACTACGTTTAGCTTTGCAAACCCGGGAACAACATATCCGCCGGGATAAAGCCACCAGTAATATTTGTACCGCACAGGTGTTACTAGCGGTGATTGCTTCCATGTACGCGGTCTATCACGGACCGGAAGGAATCAAGAAAATCGCCCAAAGAGTGCAGAAATTAACCGCTTTATTGGCAACTGGCTTAAAAAAGTTGGGTTATCAAGTGGGGAAAGAACCGTGCTTCGATACGCTCAAAGTTACGGTATCCACGGGAGTTAAGGACATACTAGGGAAGGCAAAAACCCATAAGATTAATCTGCGTTATTTTGATGAGAATAATCTAGGAATTAGTCTCGATGAAACCACCACTCTCAGGGATGTGTGGGATTTATGGCAAATTTTTGCGCCAACCGAGGAATTGCCCTTTACCACGGCGGAATTAGTCGAGAAAATTAGTCTAGAATTACCCGCTAATTTAACCCGTACCAGTGCCTATCTTACCGAACCGGTGTTCAATCGTTACCACTCGGAAACGGAATTACTCAGATATCTGCACCGTCTGGAAACAAAGGATCTAGCCTTAAATACTTCCATGATTCCCCTCGGTTCCTGTACGATGAAACTCAATGCCGTAGCGGAGATGATTCCGGTAACTTGGGCAGAATTCGGCAAATTACACCCTTTTGCTCCGATTGACCAAGCAGAAGGCTATCAACTGCTCTTTCAACAGTTAGAGACTTGGTTAGGGGAAATTACCGGGTTTGACGGCATTTCTCTACAACCGAACGCCGGTTCTCAGGGAGAGTATGCCGGTTTACAGGTGATCCGAGCCTACCATGAAAGTCGCGGTCAAGGTCATCGTCAGATTTGCTTAATTCCTGAGTCCGCTCACGGGACTAATCCTGCCAGCGCCGTTATGTGTGGTATGAAAGTAGTGGCGGTTAATTGCGATTCTCGGGGCAATATTGATATTGATGACTTAAAAACTAAGGCCGAAAAGCATCAGGATAATCTAGCAGCTTTGATGGTGACTTATCCTTCCACTCACGGCGTTTTTGAAGAGGGAATTAGCGAAATTTGTGCCTTGATTCATCAATACGGTGGTCAAGTGTATATGGATGGCGCCAATATGAATGCTCAGGTGGGTTTATGTCGTCCGGCGGATTTTGGCGCTGATGTCTGTCACTTGAATCTCCATAAAACTTTCTGTATTCCCCACGGTGGTGGCGGACCGGGTATAGGACCAATCGGAGTAAAATCCCATTTAGTGCCTTTTCTGCCCGATGTTTCCCTAGTTTCGGCGAAATTATCCCCAGAAACCGCTAACGGTAAGCATCAGGACTCGATTGGGGCAATTTCGGCCGCGCCTTGGGGTAGTGCCAGCATTTTGGTGATTTCTTGGATGTATATCGCTATGATGGGGGCAGCAGGCTTGAAAAAAGCGACAGAAGTGGCAATTTTGAACGCTAATTATATGGCTTTTCGTCTGGAGTCGGCCTATCCAGTGTTATTTAAGGGTAGCGCGGGAACGGTTGCCCACGAGTGCGTGATTGATTTACGTCCCCTGAAAAAACAGGCCGGCATCGAGGTGGAAGATGTGGCAAAACGCTTGATGGATTTTGGTTTCCACGCGCCGACGGTTTCTTGGCCGGTGGCGGGTACAATGATGGTGGAACCCACGGAAAGCGAATCTTTGGGCGAATTAGACCGTTTTTGTGAAGCTTTGTTAACTATCTATCAAGAGGTACAAGCGATCGCTAATGGTAGCATGGATCCCCACGATAATCCCTTGAAAAATGCCCCCCACACAGCCGCAGTTTTAACTGCCGATGATTGGAGTCGTCCCTATTCCCGTCAACAGGCAGCCTACCCGCTTTCTTGGCTACAAGATTATAAATTCTGGCCGGTAGTGGGACGGGTTGATAATGCCTACGGGGACAGAAATCTGGTTTGTTCCTGTGAGGGGATGGACGCTTATAAGTAGGGTTTGCTGAAAAAGCTTTTCCTGGGGGCAGGGTGTGGGGTGTGGGGTGTAGGGTGTAGGGTGTGGGGTGTGGGGTGTGGGGAGAATAAAGCTGCCTCCTGACTCCTATCTCCAGCAATCCTATCTCCTGATTCCTGACTCCTATCTCCTGTCTCCTGACTCCTGACTCCTGACTCCTGACTCCTGACTCCTAACAAAGGACTATTTTAAACACCTCTTGTGCCACTCGCTCGCAACTGCCTACTGTTCCTAAACCGGCTTTAGTTTCTGCGTATTCATCTAACATTTTTTGGCGACGTTGCTGATTTAATAATAGGTCTAGACATTCCTGCATAATTCTCTCTGGGTTAGCTTCCTCTTGTAATAATTCGGGAACAATTTCTCGCATTAAAACTAAATTTACCGGTGAGACAAATGGTACAGAAAACTTCATAATATTGCGGGCAATCCAAGCAGTAACTGCACTTAAACGGTAAACCACCACCTGCGGCACGTTTAACAAAGCAATTTCGAGATTAACTGTACCAGACTTAGCCACAGCCAGATCGGCTGCTGCAATCGCTTCTAAAGTCTGATCTCGTTCCATAATCACCGCATTTAATCCATATTCCTTCACTAATTCTCGCATTTTTGGTTCGTATAAAGCTAGGGGAACGGGAATTAAAAACTTAATATCGGGAATTTTTTCCTGTAATTTTTTAGCAGCAGCGCACACCGTCGGCACGAGATATTTAAACTCCTGTTGACGGGAAGCAGGTAATAAGGCGATTACCGTTTCTTCGGGTTTTATTGCCCATTTTTGCCGCATTTCTTGCCGATTGGGAGCATTGGCCATACGATCAACTAAAGGATGTCCCACCCAAGTTACTGGTACACCTTTTGTTTCAAAAAAACGGGCTTCAGCGGGAAAAATTGCCAATAATTTATCCGTGACGGCGATTAATTTTTCCGTATTAAATAACTTTTCTGCTGTGGCCCTGAGTTTAGCTGAGGGGATATTTTCTTCCGACCAAATCCACACCTGTGGGGCAATATAATAAATAATTGGGACATCGGGAATAATTTTTTTAGCCGACTGACCGATCGCCACATTTGCCCCCACATAATCAATTAAAATAATGATATCAGGGGGATTATCTCTAAAAAACTCTTTTGCTCGTTTTTGTAGTTGTAAAGTTGGCCAAATAAAGGGGATAGATTCAATTAATCCCATGGCAGCCAGTCGAGTGGTTTTACCCAACATTTTCGCCCCGGCTAACTCCATGCGATCGCCACCTAGTGCAAAAATTTCTAACTCAATTGCCTGGGTTTTAGCTAGTTTAAAAAGGGATTCAATCAGCATGGCTGCCTGTAAATCACCCGATACCTCACCCGTACTAATAAATATACGCATTTGGATAATTATTTGATAATAAAAGAATTCAGGAGTTAGGAGTCAGGAGACAGGATTGCTGGAGTCAGGAGATTATTTTTATTTATTCTTCCCACTTCCCCACACCCTACACCCCACACCCTACACCCCACACCCTACACCCTACACCCTACACCCTACACCCTACACCCCACACCCTACACCCCACACCCTACACCCCACACCCTACACCCCACACCCTACACCCCACATACTGTTCCTCAATCAATAAGTTATTTCCCCGGAATTAAACCGCGACGTTTTTCTCCCGTGGTAGAGGATTGTAAAAATTGACAGAGATGTTGAACATGGGGGTTATCGGTTAAGAGAGAAACTTGTTCTAAAGCCTCCTGAAGATTTATATTAGAACGATAGATAATCCGAAAAGCTTTTTTCAGTAAAGCTAAATCTTCATCGGTAAAACCTGCTCTTTGTAACCCGACTAAATTAAGAGTTCGCACGCGACAGGGATTGCCTTCCACTAAAGTAAAAGGGGGAACATCGCGATCAATACGACTCATTCCTCCTAACATGGCCATTTTGCCAATATGAACAAATTGATGTACTCCTAAAACTCCCCCGATAACTGCTTTTGATTCGATCTGGACATGACCAGCCAAGGCGACACTATTAGCGATAATAATGTTATCTTGTAAAATACAATTATGGGCAACGTGAACATAGGCCATTAATAAATTATTATTGCCAATTTGGGTAACTTCTCCCGTATCCGTGGCACGATTAATCGTGACAAACTCGCGAATTTGGTTATGATCACCAATTTCTACGCTACTTTCGCCCCCTTTATACTTTAAATCCTGTGGTTCATTACCAATAACAGCCCCAGAAAAAATATGATTACCCTTGCCAATTTTGGTCGGACCCTCAATGACCACATGGGCATCAATAATTGTATCAGCTTCAATTTCCACATTGGCCCCGATCACAGCATAGGGACCAACTTTAACCTTGGGATCAAGTTTTGCCGACGGATGGATAACCGCAGTGGGGTGGATTAACGTATTCAAAGGGAAGTCTCCCGCGCTCAACTTCGTCACTGTATGAATCATGGTATAGCTTATCCTATATTGGACAGATTGTGATCAAGATTGATAGCGGTTGCTTAGGGAGGGGACGACTTTAATGGGGAACCAGAACCCGATAAACTATTAACCAGATTCTCTTGGTTCCTTCGTCCCTCCCATCCTGATAAAAAATATATGAGCAATAATAGACCTAAAATTATAGTCTTAGATGACGACCCGACAGGTTCCCAAACAGTCCATAGTTGTCTGTTATTGATGCGGTGGGATGAAGATACTCTCCGCTTGGGATTGGCAGATAATGCACCAATTTTCTTTGTTTTGACCAATACTCGCGCTTTAACCCCCGAAAAAGCCGAGTCTGTCACCAGAGAAGTCTGTCATAACCTGAAAACTGCCTTAACTAAAGAGGGAATCGAGGATTTTTTGGTGGTTAGTCGTTCCGATTCTACCCTGCGCGGGCATTATCCGATCGAAACTGATGTTATTGCCGAAGAATTGGGCGGTTTTGATGCACATTTCCTGATTCCAGCCTTTTTTGAGGGAGGTAGAATCACCCGTGATAGTATTCACTATTTAATCATCGATGGCGTTCCCACTCCCGTCCACGAGACGGAATTTGCTCGCGATTCGGTTTTTGCCTATCATTACAGTTATCTGCCGGATTATGTGGAGGAGAAAACGCAAGGTAAAATTAAAGCAGATGATGTAGAGAGATTTTTACTGGCAGATATCCGTCAAGGTAGTTTAGAACGACTGCAAAAGCTCAAAAATAATCAATGTGGGGTGGTAGATGGGGAAACTCAAGCGGATCTCGATCGCTTTGCTGAAGATATTTTAACCGCCGCAGGGGAGGGAAAAAAATTTTTATTCCGTAGTGCCGCCAGTATTTTAACTTCTTTGGCTAATTTAGGAACTCAACCGATCGCACCCGAATCTATGGGTAAGTATAAGCCCACAGGGGAAGCCGGGGCAATTATCGTCGGTTCCCACGTCAAAAAAACTAGCCAACAATTAGATGAACTGCTTCAACAACCCAACACCGTCGGAGTTGAAATCGATGTGACGGCATTGCGCGATCGTCCTGAGCAACGAGAGCAACTCATAGCACAAGCTCTGGAAAAAGTCAAGCTTATTCACAAAAATAAACAAACCCCCGTTATCTATACCAGTCGGCAAGAGTTAACCTTTGCTTCTGTGCAGAAACGTCTTGATTTTGGGGTTGCCGTCTCCACCCTGTTAATGGACATTGTTAAGGGTTTACCCAGTGACATCAGTTTTTTAATCAGTAAAGGCGGAATTACTTCCAATGATGTCTTAAGTACGGGTTTAAGCCTGCAATCAGCCCGTTTACTCGGTCAGATTCTCCCCGGTGTCTCCATGGTCCGTACAGCAGCCGATCATCATCTCTTTCCTAATTTACCTGTGGTTCTTTTCCCGGGTAACGTCGGTGATGTCCAAGCTTTGGCCACAGTTTATCAGCGTTTGTGTCAATAGGAGGCAATCAGTTATCAGTTATCAGTTATCAGTTATCAGTTATCAGTTATCAGTTATCAGTTATCAGTGAGCAGTGAGCAGTGAGCAGATGTGAGTTTTCAGGTTCTTCGTTACTTGGTATGGTTCGATAGGGGGGCATAAATCGACTAAATCCTTATCTGGCAAGAGATTTAATTGATTAGTTCGCTCTAGATCAAAAACAATTGATAAAAATCGCCAAATGTCTTTCTATATAAGGGTTCCATCTCTTATAACCTCCATTCATTGCATAACACAAACCGAAGAGCCAAATCTCGAATGTAATTTTTCCGTCTTCAAGCTGAGGTGCTTGAGACGCATGACTTCTCGGACTTGTTCTAACAGTCGAGGGGATTGTGCTTCTTCTGTCATCAGCAAATGCGGTAAAATCCACTTGAAGGGAATACTAGACCACCCTCTGCGGTTATTATTCCCTAATTGAGGTGATTAAACCGCACGGTGCGGTATTAGGTATGATTAAGGGGGTGTTAGACCGATGGAGGTGGGATAGTAGGATAGATGAGGGTGCTAGACCGCAGAGAGCGGTATAATTAATAGTTGGGCTGCTTCATCACTCGGTTGAGGCAGTGCATTCCGTTTACTTGTTAAGTGTTATTGTCCTTGAGTAAAAAATGCAAGTTGTAGCCGTGCAAAGTATAGTTCGGTGTTGAGGGAGTTGAGAAGTGGGATGAGCAGCAAGGGTATAGTTGTCATTATTCTGTTCTTATTTTTTACAGTTCTCGTTATATGTTGGATATTTGCTACATTGGGAGCAACCTCTGAAGGTGTTATAGCCTTGGTAGTATTTGTCCTTGTGCCTGTTGGAGGATATTTATTTAAGCCCATCCGAGACGAATTAGATTCCTTTATCAGCAATTTATTTATTAAAAAATCAATTTACCGAATTTGCATTTTTGGTCGCCCTGGCAGTGGTAAGTCCACCTTTATAGAAACTGCCTTCACACTTATTAATCCGAATAGAGATAGGAGATCGACTGAAGTTTTTGATTATTATGAATTCAAAGTTCAGTTAGGTTTAAGGAACTTTGCCGATGTGGCGATAGCAGACTATAAAGGACAAAATCCTAGTCAGGTAATAATTCAGGCTTCGCCAGATTTCTTTGGCTCTGAAGGTAGCCGAGTAATTAACGCAGTTTTACTCATTGTAGATCTTGTTCCTAGAAAAACCGACGAAAAGGGTAAGCTGCTTAGCGATGAAGCTTTATTTGAATGGTTGAAACAGGGAGATATTATAGGAAAAATAGAAGCAAGAGTCCAAGAACACCATGATTACATTAATGAAGCCTCTTTAGAACTGCTTTTTGCAAGTTTATATAGCAGCAACCTGAAAAGCGTCATATTTTTAATTAATAAGCTAGATCTAATTGACAATCTAATTAACGATGGATACATTACATTAAATAATTTTCGCAATGGTAAAGAATATGCCAAGCATAAATTTGAGATAATGATTAAAAATATTTCTAGAGCTTGTTCTGAGTTGAAGATAGAAGACTTCTCAGAAGATTCTTCAGTTTTTACAGTATGTGCAAAAAAGACAGATGATCTCAAACCTTTAATCGTTAATTTATTAGGGAAACGGAATTAAATATGTCTGAAAAACCACCAAACTATAGTGATCCTGAAGATAAAGTTGACTACCAAGTTATCAAGTCTTCCTATGGACGTGCGAACAAAACCTCTGCACGCAACAATCTGTACTTTTTAGTCGCCCTCGCCATAATTGTCCTCCTTTGTGCAATGGTGTTTTTTCAATCACTAAAAATTGGAGATTTGAAAGAAAGAGTAACAAATCTGGAAACAAAAGTTACAAACCTAGAATCTCAAGTTACAAACCTAGAATCTCAAGTTACAAACCTAGAATCTCAGTTACGATCGCTTTTTCAACCACCTTATCACTAGCTAATCTTCTTGGCTATCAAGGATTAAAGCGTCAAGAGAATTGGGAAAATTACCTCGCTCAACCATTTTTGTGAAGGCTTTATAACAATCATTTTTATCCCCTTGTTTGCGAGGATAGCCTAGCCATAAAACAAAAATTGCTTTATACTCCTTGGTTTGTATATAGCGTTTCTGATTCAGAAGAGGTACATTTCCGATCCTGAACAGCTTAATCGGCAAAGGTTTAAGTGTGCCGCACAAATGCGAGAACCGCTATAGTGCGATCGCCGCTCTTGTAGGGTGCGTTAACGAAGTGTAACGCACCTAATCTATGGTTATTCAATAATTGATGTAATGGTGGATTACGCTGCGCTAATCCACCCTACGGGGGGTTAAAATTATTATTCTTCCCCTATTTCTTCGGTTATGCTACAGTGCTTGTGAAGCAGCATAGACTTTTACTTCCTTCTCTAAACGTTCTCTGAGCCTATCTTTTTCTACTTCAATATCATACCTTGTTTGAAGATTCATCCAGAACCTTTCAGACATACCAAAATAACGAGAAAGCCTTAAGGCAATATCGGCAGTAATTCCTCGCTTTTCCTCGATAATTTCCTTGATTTGCTCTATTGGTACATTAAGATCTTCTGCCAAACGTTCTTGGCTAATTTCCATCGGTTTGAGAAATTCTTCTAACAGAATCTCACCAGGATGAATGGGGGCTAATAATTTTTTCTCAGTCATGATTATTGAGTAACAATTAATGATAATCGACTATTTCTACATTGTAGGCGTTGCCATTTTTCCAAATAAAACAGATCCGCCACTGATCGTTAATTCGGATACTATGCTGATTTTTTCTATCTCCTGAGAGTTTTTCCAACCGATTAGATGGAGGAATGTATAAATCCTGTAAAGTTTCGGCCGCGTCTAAAACTTCTAGCTTTCTCCGAGCATTTCGTTGAATATCTTGAGGTAATTTTCGTGAAAATTTACGTTTGAATAACTGCTCTGTCTCCTTAGATGCAAAACTCTTAATCATCAATAATTAGGAAAATGCACTACTATCATATCATCTTAGTGCGATCATCGATCTCATGCTAACGTTAGATCGCAATCTTTCTGTGGAGGCGCAGTTGAAAGTGTATCTGTGGGTTACGATCGCTTTTGCAACCACCTTATCACTAGCTAATCTTCTTGGCTATCAAGGATTAAAGCGTCAAGAGAATTGGGAAAATCACCTCGCTCAACCATTTTTGTGAAGGCTTTATAACAATCATTTTTATCCCCTTGTTTGCGAGGATAGCCTAGCCATAAAACAAAAATTGCTTTATACTCCTTGGTTTGTATAGCCCGAAAGAATAAGCGATAACGGTCAGGTAGTCCCATCTTTTTGACTCTTCCGTAATGCTTGAGCGCCCCAGTCAGAGCAAAATGGGAAGCAAAAGGGTCGAGAGGGATTTTTTCTTTAATGGCGACCATAATCGCCCTGTAGAGTTTGACTGTAGAATGAGTACGGTATGCTTCTGTTGGCAAGGTGTTTTTTAGTTTACGAACCTCAACTTGTAAATCGCGGCGTTGTTGCCCAAAAAGTCTTTTAATAAAGTAGATTCGCCAACCGTTAACTATCAAGTTCTACTCCTGTCATCAACTCTTCATCGACCGCTGCCATCGCTTCCGTATAAGCTTCTAACTCAGCATCAGGATTTAATAGGGCTTGCTTGGTCAGAAAATCTAAAAATAAACTCATCATCAGTTCATCTTCCTCCTGTTCTACAGATTGAGGCTGTAAGCGGACTAATAAGGTATCAGGGCTGATAACTTCAACAGCACCTTTAGCTTCTTTGAATTGGGGATTATCCTTAAAAAAACTGGCACTCAGACGGAAACCTGAAGCATTGCCTATTCTAGCCCAGGTTAGATTGTATTGTTTGTTACTCATGATTTTAGGCAAAGTTTACTACATATCATGTTATTACATAATTTAATAACATACAAGGTTGCCCAGTTTCTCTACCGCGTTTTAACTGAACTTACCCCATACATATATACTATAGGGGAGCGCGCCGAGAAAGCCATCGAGTAAAACTAGCGGATTTCGATTTAACAACGCGTAATGAAAAAAGTTCCGATTTTTGCCGTGGTGTACCGCAGCGTGAAACTTGCCGAAAACCTGTTCCGGAACATGGTAGAGAAACGTAGAAATTAAATCACCGAGTAGCAAGAGCGCTAGGGTGATCAGGATGGCTTTTAGTATAAGTAGTGTCAAAGTTTTCCCCTTAATTTTCCGCTCGATCGTGTTTTGCAATTTACTATAAAAGAGAAAGTTAAATTTTTCTTTATGATTAAGTTAATTTTTAAAATCACGCCTTATATGAGTTGCCCAAAGGGTTGAACAGGAGTCTGCTCAAAGGATGGACACAAAGTCCCTCAACTTTCTTTCTGAGCAATCGCTCCAAGTTGCGTCCTGTATTCTGCACCTCATTGAAAACCCCCTCAATCCGTTCTCGAAAATGTTGAAGAAGTCGCTCAAAGACGGGAGAAGTTTGTTGATGTTGATTGACTCTCTTAGCTGTAGAGACTCGATTACCTGTGGTTCTTGATATCTCAGTCTGCCAATCAGTACCAATAAACCCCTTGTCGGCTAGGATATTGTTGCCTTGAATGAACTGCAATACGGATTCTGCTGCGGGAGCGTTCGTCAGTATGAGCAGGGACGAGGGAATAAACCAAAAGGTCAACATTTCACTATCACTGAAACTAGGCTCAGGTCCAGGCAGCATGGGAGTCAAGCGATATCCCTGTTCTTGATACCAGTCATCCACCAGGACATAAATAATAGTCAAGAGGTTGGGAGCATCTATCCTATTCATGGGAGGCCTCATGCTTTGGAGTGATTACCTTTATCGTGACCCCTCCCTTTGATTTTACAAACCTCTCTATCTCACATCAGCCGCAATTCCTAATTCATAATTCCTAATTCCCACTGCTGCCGGCTGCTCAAGGTTCATAATTAAAGAAACATCTATACTGATAGCCAGTTAATTTTTATGAAAACTGTTGCCGATACGGACTTGAAAAGGCTAGAAGACTTAATTATCAACGGACAAAAAGCGATCGAGACTCGTTTCACGGCGATCGAGAATAGTATCGTCGAAATTAAAGCTGATATTGGCGAAATTAAAGCTGATATTAAGGAAATCAAGCAAGATGTTAAATCCCTAGAGATAGGACAGGCAAAATTAACCGAAAGAGTCGAAGGGATGGATAATCGCCTCAAAATAGTCGAGGGCAGTCAAAAAAATCAAATTTGGGCATTGATAACCATTTTAGGAGGTTCACTAATTACCGCTTCCGTCGGTTTGCTGATCGCTATTTTGCGCTTTGTCTTTTTTAAGTAAAAAATTATGGCTATGGATGAAACTAAAACCGAAATAAATCAAGAAATCGACCTAGAAACCGAAAAAATTGAGCCATCAGCCTCGGTAAGGTCAAGATACGCCCAAATTCACCTAAAAAGTGAGGGCGAGAAATTGGTGCTAATTTTGCCCAAAACCAGCGCCGGGGAGACAAGTCAGGATTGGACAGATATCTTGACAGGATTGAAATATTATCTCCGTAATAGCGGCCAAAACAGCCCCGCTAGAACACCAGTACACCTACGGGCCAACGATCGCCTGATGGATACGCGCCAACTACAAGCGATCGCCACAATTTTAGACAGCGCCGAATTACCCCTGCATACCATCCAAACCCAAAGAAGACAAACCGCAGTAGCAGCGGCAACTATGGGTTACAATGTCGAACAAATGCGATCGAGTCCCACGGTTTTTGGGGACGAGCAACCGCTGCCATCCCTCCTCGCCGAACCTTTGTACTTAAAAACCACCCTGCGATCGGGTGTAGAAATCCGTCACCCCGGTACAGTTATAATCATGGGCGATGTCAACCCCGGCGGATCGATCGTCGCTGATGGCGATATATTAGTTTGGGGGAGTTTACGCGGTGTGGCCCATGCGGGATTCCGAGGCGATCGAGCGGCGCTAATCATGGCTCTGCGAATCGATTTAACTCAACTGAGGATCGCGGAATTGGTGGCACGGGCCCCGGCTTTAAATAGCGATCGCATAGAACCAGAAATTGCCTGTATCAGCGAAGGAGGAATCCGCATCATTGGGGCTTATAATTTTTCCAGAACCTACACCTTTAAAGATAAAGTGGGATGGGTCGAAAAAAGGTGATCAGTGACCAGTAAACAGTGATCAGTAAACAGTAAAAATAGGGATTAACTGCGTTGAAACAAAAAACTCTATCAAACCAATAACTGATAACTGATAACTGATAGCTGATAGCTGATAACTGATAACTGATAACTGATAACTGATATAAATTATGGCTCGTGTAATTGTGGTGACATCGGGAAAGGGAGGAGTCGGTAAAACGACGGTAACGGCGAACTTAGGTTCAGCCTTATCTCAATTAGGCTGTCGAGTCGCCCTTGTCGATGCCGATTTCGGACTGAGAAATCTCGATTTATTGTTAGGATTAGAACAGCGTATCGTTTATACTGCCCTCGATGTGGTGGCGGGAGATTGTAGTCTTGATAAAGCTTTAGTTAAGGATAAAAGACAGGAAAATCTGGTTCTATTACCGGCGGCACAAAATCGTACCAAAGAGGCAATTACCGCCGATCAAATGAAGGATTTAGTCGCCCAATTGTCAAAAAGTTACGACTATGTATTGATTGATTGCCCAGCAGGAATTGAAATGGGTTTCCGCAATGCGATCGCTGCTGCCCAGGAAGCGATCATCGTTACTACCCCAGAAATGTCGGCGGTGAGAGATGCCGATCGCGTGGTAGGATTACTAGAAAGCGAGGATATTAAAGGTATCCGTCTGATTGTCAACCGGCTGCGGCCAGAAATGATCCAACTTAATCAGATGATCAGCGTCGAGGACATTCTCGACTTATTGGTAATTCCCCTGTTGGGGATTATTCCCGACGATCAAAGAATTATTATTTCCACTAATAAAGGAGAACCATTAGTATTAGAGGAGAAGACTTCTCTTCCCTCCATGGCCTTTAGAAACATTGCCCAACGTTTACAGGGTCGCGATGTGCCGTTTCTAGATTTAATGGCCGGTCAGGAAGGTTTTCTTACCCGTCTGCGTCGTCGCTTGTTTGGGCCTTAAACTCTCTCATCTCAACCCTTTAACCTACTATGAATGACCTGATCGATAAACTTCTAGCATGGCGCGGTTCGGGCAAAAGTGGCGACCAAGCTAAAAAACGCTTAAAACTTATTCTGGCCCACGATCGCGCCGATCTTAGTCCCGAAATTCTCGATATGATGCGTCAAGAAATCTTAGAAGTGGTCGGTCGTTATCTTGATATCGACACCGAGGAAACCGAGTTACTCTTAGAAAGTGACCAACGAACTACCGCCCTGATTGCTAATTTTCCGATTCGTCGCATCAAACGCCGTCCTTTAACCTAAAAATTGCCATGAAAACTCAACCGATCGAGCTTTGGCTTAGTCTAGCGGTCAGTCCCTTTCTTCTCTCCTATCTGGCCTTGCGTTCCCTCAATCATTGGTTAATTGAATTGGGCCAGGAAAGTGAGGAATTGTTTCGCGGCGATCGCTTACCCCTTCTCAATATTCCCGATCAGTTACCAGTCAACAGTGACCGATAATCCAAGAAAAAAGTCTTTTTGCCCCCTGAAAAGAGGCAATAATGGTAAAGTTTTTGTTAAAAATAGGAAAAAATGTGATTCTTTGGCATATAATCTCATTTTTGACAAACCGTAAAGAACTAATCCCGATATATCAGTAATCAGTGATCAGTTATCAGTTATCAATGATCAGATTTGAGTTTTCAGTGAATAGTATTAAGGGGCAAGTTCTGAGCTTTCTTTTCACTGATGACTGATGACTGATGACTGTTTACTGATTACTGATTACTGATTACTGAAATTATGAGCGTCCTTGTCCCCTCGACCGAAACCGAACAGGATATTTTCCCCACTTCCAACCTGTTTCTGCAGCAAAGACTGAAATTAATCGAAGATTTATGGAAAGAAGTCTTGATCTCCGAATGTGGTCAAGAATTAGTCGATTTACTGGAATTACTGCGCCATCTCTGTTCTGAGGAAGGACAAGTGACCGATGATAGTGCGGAGGCAACGATCGCCAAAATGATTGAAGACTTGGAACTAGGGGAAGCGATCAAAGTTACCCGCGCTTTTGCCCTCTATTTCCAGTTAATCAATATTATTGAACAACACTACGAACAAAGGGATCAGCAACTACTGCGACGGACGGTGATCGGGGAAGAAAACGAAAGTCCCAAGACAGATCCACCGCAGAAAAGCCTTTTAGCCACCATTGTCGGGGCTGATTGGCTGGAAAAAACCCTGAACGAGTCCGATCACTCCAGCCCAAAATCGGGGCTATTTCACTGGTTATTTCCCTATCTTAAACAGGTTAACGTCCCTCCCCAAGAAATCCAGCGTCTTCTCGATCAGTTAGATATCCGTCTGGTTTTCACGGCCCACCCCACGGAAATTGTCCGTCACACCATTCGCATTAAACAGCGCCGCATCTCGGGCATTCTCGAAAAACTCGACCAAGCAGAAGAAATCTTTCGCAGTATGGGGTTAACTAACTCCAGAGAAGCACAGACAGTCACCAAACAGTTAAAAGAAGAAATACGTTTTTGGTGGCGAACAGATGAACTACACCAATTTAAACCCACCGTCGTCGATGAAGTGGATTACGCCCTCCACTACTTCGATGAGGTTCTCTTCGATTCCCTACCGCAGTTAACCCTGCGTCTGCAGCAAAGCCTACAATCCTCCTTTCCCCGTTTACAAGCGCCGAAAAATAACTTCTGTCGCTTCGGTTCTTGGGTGGGGGGCGATCGGGATGGCAATCCCTCCGTTACCCCCGAAGTCACCTGGAAAACCTGCTGTTATCAGCGCAATCTCGTTGTTAAAAAATATCTCGATGCTATTCGCGACCTGACCAGTATTTTAAGTGCCTCCCTGCACTGGTGTCACGTCTTGCCGGAGTTGCTGGACTCCCTGGACAGAGATAAACAGCAAATGCCCGAAATCTATAGCCAGTTAGCAATCCGCTACCGTCAGGAACCCTATCGCCTCAAATTGGCCTTTATTCAAAAACGTCTGGAAAATACCCGTGATCGCAATGATCGCCTTAATGACCCGGAAGAACGACAATTATTAACTAAACTCAACGAAACCAACATCTATCGCTCTGGTTCCGAGTTTTTAGCCGAATTACAGCTATTACAGCGCAGTCTCTTGCAAACCGGTCTTTCCTGTCAAGAACTCGATCAACTGATTGCCCAAGTGGAGATTTTTGGCTTTGTCCTGACTCAGTTAGATTTTCGGCAAGAATCCACCCGTCACGCCGAATGTATCGAAGAAATCGCGGCCTATCTCGGAGTTTTACCCAAACCCTACGGCCAATTAACTGAATCAGAAAAAATCGCCTGGTTAGTGGCGGAATTAAAAACCCGTCGGCCCTTAATTCCCCGGGAAATGCCCTTTTCGGAAAGAACCTGCGAAACCATTGAAACCCTGCGAGTTTTAAGAAGTCTGCAAGGGGAATTCGGTCTGGAAATCTGCCAAACCTACATTATCAGCATGACCAACGAGGCCAGCGATGTGCTAGAAGTGCTGTTATTAGCCCAAGAAGCTGGTTTATACGACCCCGCCACTAGCCGCAGCTCCCTCCGCATTGTTCCCCTCTTTGAAACCGTCGATGACCTCAAACACGCCCCCGGCATCATGCAGACTTTGTTTGAATTGCCCCTCTACCGGGCAGCCCTAGCCGGCGGTTACGATCATTTAGGGGCTTTAAACGGGGAGGAAGTGGCCCCGGAACCGGCCATCCTCGAACCGAGTAATTTACAGGAGATTATGGTGGGTTACTCCGATAGTAACAAGGATTCCGGCTTTTTAAGCAGTAATTGGGAAATTCATAAGGCCCAGAAGGCTTTACAGAAAACCGCTAAACAATACGGCGTGGATCTACGTCTTTTTCATGGCCGGGGCGGTTCCGTCGGTCGCGGTGGGGGTCCGGCCTACGCCGCTATCCTCGCCCAACCCCGGGGAACTATTAACGGTCGCATTAAAATCACCGAACAAGGCGAGGTTTTAGCCTCGAAATACTCCTTACCAGAATTGGCCTTGTATAACCTCGAAACCGCCGTAACGGCAGTCATACAGGCAAGTTTACTGGGCAGTGGTTTTGATGATCTCGAACCTTGGAATCGCATCATGGAGGACTTGGCCACCCGTTCACGGCAAACCTATCGCAGTTTGATTTATGAAGAACCGGACTTTTTAGACTTCTTTCTGTCCGTAACTCCCATTCCTGAAATTAGTCTTTTACAGATTAGTTCCCGACCGGCGCGCCGGAAAAGTGGTCAACAGGATTTAAGTACCCTGCGGGCAATTCCCTGGGTGTTTAGTTGGACGCAAACCCGTTTTCTTTTACCGGCTTGGTATGGTTTAGGGACAGCTTTACAGATGTTTCTCGATGATTCTCCTAGCAGAAATTTGGAATTGTTACGCCATTTTTATCACAAGTGGCCTTTCTTCCAGATGGTGATTTCTAAGGCAGAAATGACTCTATCAAAGGTGGATCTACAGATGGCCTATCACTACGTCAGTGAACTTTCTAAACAGGAAGATCGAGAACGTTTTGAACGTCTGTTTGAAAGGATTAAAGAGGAATATAATCGCACTAGCGAGATTGTTCTCCAGATCACCGGCGAGAAACATTTATTAGATAATGATCCGAGTTTACAGCGCTCGGTGCAGTTACGCAACGGTTCGATCGTTCCCCTCGGTTTCCTACAGGTGTCTCTCCTCAAGCGTTTACGTCAATACAATAGTCAAGCTCAATCTGGTGTGATTCATTTCCGCTATTCTAAAGAGGAGTTATTAAGGGGCGCTTTAATGACGATTAATGGTATTGCCGCAGGGATGAGAAATACCGGTTGATTACAGATAATTAGGGTGTGCTGAAAAAGTGTATTGGTGGGGGCAGGGTGTGGGGTGTAGGGTGTAGGGTGTAGGGTGTAGGGATTTTGAGGGGGTCAACCACCTAATTTTCAGGGAAAAAGTCCTTGAAATTTCCCTCCGATACCCGCAATGGCTGGCACTTTTTGAGGGGAAAAAAGTCTAAAAATGTTACCCAACAAGGTTTTTAGATTTATTCAGCCAACCCTAATTAATGGTAGTTTTCGGGGGGATTGTCTTGAAGGTAATCCACCCCATTTTTGTGATTTGTCAACTTTTTGTAGAACTTCTACTGAGTTGTTATTTTTAAAGGGAAACTCCCCGATAAAATTGGCCATTACTTCCGATTTTATCACTCAATCCCAGCTTTTGGGGGGTTCTATTGGCTAATATTACTATAGCGTTTCCTAAGCTAGTGAGGTACACATATTTTTCTTCCCTTTTGACTTTTGCCTCTTGCCTTGGCTCTTCTAGGTTCTGTGTGAGCATGGTATAATAGTAACACAGAACAGGAGGTGGGTTATGTGGATAAATTTTGATCAACTCCTCGATTTACCAAATGTAACAGTGGTCAATTATCAAAAAATTGATGAGACAATTT
>NZ_JADBUB010000215.1:0-3770 GCF_020245865.1 Microcystis sp. M169S2 | reverse complement strand
CTTCATCAGCCCGCGTCCTGTAGGGGCGAAGCATTCGGGCAATAACCTATCGGTGAAACCGTAGATTTTCTATCCGAATGCTTCGCCCGTACTTTTTGCCGCAAACCCTATTTATTTTCTTGACATTAATTCTGATTTATGGCAGCGTCGGGGTTGTCAAGTCCTCCCAGACGATTGAAGGGCCAAAAACGCACCACAGCGCGACCGATTAAGTTGTCCCGGGGAACGAAGCCCCAAGCGTGGGAATCATAACTATTATTGCGATTATCGCCCAAAACCAGATATTGATCGGGGGGAACTGTCACCGGTCCGTAAGTATAATTAGGTTCTTCGGCGATATACTTTTCCGCTAAAACTTTACCGTTGACGTAAACTAAACCGTTTTTGACTTGCACCTTATCCCCCGGCAGTCCAATCACCCGTTTAATAAAAGCATCCTGAAAATTTTGAGCTTTTAGAGCGGCTGTCGGACTAAAAACCACTATATCACCCCGTTCTGGCTTCTGAAAATGATAGCTAACTTTCTCGATAATTAGGCGATCATTAATCTGGAGAGTGGGTTCCATGGAAGAAGAGGGAATATAACGGGCCTCGGCCACAAAAGTGCGGATGCCAAAGGCCAAAATTCCAGCCGTGACAATGGTTTTAACTGCTTCTAGCCAAGGATTTTCTTGGGGGACGGGAGGGGGAGAAGGTTTTTCGGATTTATGGTTCAAGCTTTCAGCCATAGAATTTTAACTTTTGAGAAGGATTAAGCTAATGCGCTCTTTAATGTTCTAGTTTAGTGATAGTAGCAGCGTAGATAATATTTTAAGACAATTTTCCTACATCTACTGGATCACTGTTAATTTGTCAAGGCCGCATTCTGCCGCCGGAAGGGGAATTTCCTCGGGGGTGGAGAACGGTAAGATTAGTCTATCAAAAAGGACAGTTTTTCGCCGCTATTAAAGGAAAAACTGAAGATTTCGAGGATTAGAACCCTACATCCCTTAAAAGTCTCTTCTAAGTCACCACTCAGATCTATTTCTGCACAAATTCCCGAATGGTCGATTGGAAACTTGGATATTAATTTAGCAAAACGACTTGACTTAGATATATGTATATGTTTGCACAAATTCCCGAACGCTCGATGCACTATTTGCGATGGGTTCTGACCATCGCTTGGTTAATTCTGATATTTTCTCTATTTTTTGACCCTATTTCGGCAAAATTAACCGATTATAATAATCTTTCTAGTCCCCTGAGAGTTGATCCCGATGTCTGCATTAAAGTCCAGGGAGTTTGCCTACCCCAATCCTCCTATCAGTTAGGTGCGCCGATTTTTTGGGGAATAGTGGTTCCTAGTGGTGTTTTTATCTTATTAGTATTCGGTCACGAACTCTGGCGGCGTATCTGTCCTTTATCCTTTCTTTCTCAAATACCGCGTGCTTTGGGTAAACAGCGTCAGAAAAAACAGACCGATAAATCGGGAAAAGTCCGCTCTGAAATCTATAAAGTGCCGAAAAACTCTTGGTTAGCTCGGAATTATCTCTATCTACAATTAAGTCTGTTATTTTTGGGTTTATGCGGACGGATTCTTTTTTATAATTCCGATCGCTTAGTCTTGGGTAGCTTTTTAATCTTTACTATTCTAGCGGCGATCTTTGTGGGTTACTGGTATGGGGGCAAATCTTGGTGTAACTATTTCTGTCCCATGAGTCCAGTTGAAAGGATTTATGGTGAACCGAGGGGTTTGCTAAATAGTACCGCTCACGAAGACAGTCGCAGTGGGATTACTCAATCTATGTGTCGTATTGTCCGAGAAGATGGTAGCGAACAAAGTGCCTGTGTTGCCTGTCAAAGTCCCTGTATCGATATCGATGCGGAAAGATCCTATTGGGATGGGATTAATAACAGCGATCACCAATGGCTTTATTACGGTTATTTTGGCTTAGTTTTTGGCTATTTTATCTATTATTATCTCTATGCTGGCAATTGGGACTATTATTTCTCTGGAGCTTGGGCGCACGACGAAAATCAGCTAGAATCCCTCTTTAAACCGGGTTTTTATCTTGCGGGTAATCAGATTCCGATTCCGAAACTGGTAGCTGTTCCCTTAACTTTGGCAATCTGCACTTTTTTGGGTTATTTTCTCGGTAAAAAAGTTGAAAATGCCTATAAAGTCTATAGAATCCGTAAAAAGTCGCCCTTACCAACCGAAATTATCCGTCATCGAGTCTTTACTTTCGGAACTTTTCTGATTTTCAATTTCTTCTTTATTTTCGGTGGTCGTCCTTTTATTAATCTTTTGCCAAAATTTTGGCATTATTTCGCTAGTATTTTAGCGGCTGTTTTGAGTAGTTTATGGTTATATCGCACTTGGATAAGGGATCCGAGTCGTTACCAACGGGAAGGACTCGCAGGAAAATTGCGTAAACAGTTGCGTAAACTGAATCTCGATACGGCTAAATATCTCGATCGGCGATCGCTGGAAACTTTGGACGCAGATGAGGTGTATGTGTTGGCCAAGATACTGCCGGATTTCACGCACCAGAAGTGTTTAAAAGCCTATAAAGCCGTGTTAAAAGAGGCTTTGGAGGAGGGATATAGTGACTTCGGCCACAGCCTCGAAATCCTGCAACAAATGCGCTTAGAGTTGACGATTACTGAGGCAGAACATCAGGCGATTTTAACAGAGTTGGGTGTGGAATCGGCCGAACTTCTCGATCCAGAAAAGCAGTATAGTCGCGAGGATTGGTTACGTTTGCAGAGTTATCGCGATGCTTTGTTAGAAAGTTTGTTGGTGACATGGAAAAAAGACCCCGATCGCCAGGTGGGTTCGGAATTGCTGGAAGTGTTAACTGGTAAGAGTTCTAGGGAAGTGATCGAGCATTTATTGACGGAATTGCCAGTCGCAGGAAAGGAAACTGTCGAGTCTTTGCGTCGGGAGTACGGAGTTACTGGTCAGGAGGAGGAAACGATTCTCCATCGTCCTCCGGCCGATCAATTATGGCAAAATATCGCCCGCGCTTTTCAGGTTTTCGATCGTCTATCTTTTAGTAGTGACAGCGATCGTGATCAACAGGAAAGAATTTTATTGGAAAGATTCCAGCTATTCGATAGTGATAGCTCTGGACAAATTAGCCTTGAGGAGTTAAAAGCTTGTCTTCAGGCGATCGAACCGGGGGTGACAGACAAGGAAATCGAAGCTATGTTACAGCAGGCCGATACTGGTCGCGATAATCAGATTAGTTTTCAGGAATTTCGCGATCTACTGCACCAATTCCACAAATAAACTGTCTGCAACTATTGCGTCGGTCATGAATTCCAAGACATTAGGATTCTGATAGCAAATTATACCAATTCTCCAAAGTCTGACTACAGAAGTTTAATCCCCCTAAATCCCCCTTAAAAAGGGTGACTTAAATTCGATGTGTAGTTTTCATTTAGAGAAATGGTATTAAATTGTATTCAGTGCAAATAGAGAATCAAGTTAGCTGTCACCTTGATGGTGGGAGCTTTTTCTTTTTTTAGCCAATACAGTGCTTCTGTTCCCCCCTCAAAGGTTACGGTTAATTAGTTGGGCTGAAAGATTAAGTAGCTGGTTATAATTAAATTAAAAATGGATTTTAGGTTCGATCCCCCCTGAGTCCCCCCTTAATAAGCTATCCCTTATAGGGATCTTTCTTAACAATTTTTGCAGTAAGCACTCCAACCCTTATCCTGACTTGATTTCAGTTTTTTCTTTGTCAGTAAGGGTGTCAACAAGGAATATTACAAATTGTTAACCG
>NZ_JADBUB010000214.1:0-7290 GCF_020245865.1 Microcystis sp. M169S2 | reverse complement strand
TCGATAATATCATCGGGTAATTTTGAGAGATTGGCCAGGGTTCTTTTTTTGACTTGATCTCCTTCTCGGTAGGACTCCCGAAGAAGAACGGCGGGGGGGGAATTACGGTTAGGAACTTTTTCTATATACATGGCTATCATTTTAGCAAATAGAGAGAATTCTTGTCCATTAATAAATTTTACAAATTACATGGGTACATTAAGAAAAGTTAAGGGGTATATCCATTGATGGATAAGGGTTTCGGCTATTATGGTATATATGTATGGGGGAAGTTCAGTTAAAAAACGAATATTAAACGTAAATGCCAATTATTAGCCGTTTCTCTCTCGATTTCAATGCGACGGATAAACTCACGAAAATAAAAACGGCGCTCGATTTCCGATAAATCTCGCCAAAATTGCGGAAAAGCAACGGCACGAGCGATAATAGTCAGGTTATCGGGGGGTAATTGGTCTAAACGTCCTTGAATCTGCGCGATCTCGTTTTTCAGTTTATAGGCTCTGAGATTAGCCGTTTCTTGATCTAAAATTCCCGCCGCTTCTAGGGAGGGCAATTGCGACAAAATATCGTTTTTTTGCCCTATTTCCTCGCTCATTCTCCGTTTGATCGCCTCTAAATCTGGTAAAGATATCTGGGCGATCGTCGGTGGTAGGTCTTGACAAATGCGCTCGATTGTGATGTCGAGAATTTTCTCATAAGCGATAGCCGAACATTTTTTTGTCCGGGGACATTGCAAAGGTCGCAAATAGAGGTATTCTAGTCCCTTTCCTCGCGCTGTCACTTTGGTAATCGTCATCCCCGATTGACATTGACTACAGACGACTAAACCCGCTAAGGAACGCGGAGCGCTGGCACTGCGGGGGGGTAATTTGCGATTATTTCTCAGGATGCGATCGATCTGGGCTGCTTCTTCCCGGGAGATAATCGGGGTGTGGGTATCGGGGATAATATCTTGACCTAGATAGCACAAATCGCCGCGATAAACGGGATTAGTCAGCCATTTATGGGCAGTAGCTACCGATATCTTTTTGCCGTAGCGTTTTTCTAGATAGCGCACCGTGGAACGCAGGGAAGCGGAAATCAAAAAGCGATCAAAAAAGTCTTTGACTACTGGTGCGGTACTGCGATCGAGTATATAACGCTCCTTGCCACGACGATAACCGTAGGGTGCTTTTCCGGGGGGAGGCAAAGCTTGCAGACGATTGTGAGCGTGACCTGCTTTTAAATGATTACTTAGTTCGTTTTTTGATATTTCTTGCAGAATCTTGGCAAAATTCAGCTTATAATCTAGGTCTTCTAGGGCAATTATATCTATGTCGAGGGCTTCTAAGGATTGTAAAATTTTGCTAACTTCCGTGCCATTGTCTCCCAATTCTGCTAGGCGACGCAGGATCAGCAGTCGGGGGGGAGTACCTTGACAATCGCGGAGCAGTTGCTGCCGTTGTGAGCGATCACCAAAATCCTGATACACTTGTTCGGGAGAATAGGCCCAAATCGAGGCATCGGGGGGACTATCGAGCAGGGGGTTAGTATAGGTGTAGGCGATAATTTTCATGTTTTGCCGAAATCATCCTATAGATAGGGTTTGCTGAAAAAGTTTTTCGTGGGGGCAGGGTGTGGGCTTCGGCCGTGAGCTCAGCCGAACCGCCGAACGGGTGTAGGGTGTAGGTTTTTACCGATTCTCATCTGGTCAATTATCTAATTTTCAGAGAAAAAGTCCTGGAATTTTCCCCCCGATCCCCGCAATGGCTGGCACTTTTTGAGGGGAAAAAAGTCTAAAAGTTTTATGCAACAAGGTTTTTAGATTTATTCAGCAGACCCTATGTGGTCTATAGCGTTTCCTAAGCTAGTGAGGTACACCTATTTTTCTTTACCTTTTGCCTTTTGCCTAAAACCGATAACTTTTGTACCTCAGCAGACTGAAAAACGCTATATATTCAACGGATTTAGTATGACTACTGATGCGGCGATTATGGCAGACCTGAATTTTGCTGGCATCGACAAAGCTAATCCCCCTGCAACGACCAAAACAATGCTTCCAGTAAACGCACAAAGGGATGAGAGTCGAGGGCATCCATTCGATAAAACTTTGATAGCTAGGCAGTTGGGGGAACTCTTGTCGCCAGTAGAGACAAACAGGATCGAGGTAGAAATGTTGAAAATTACGGTAGTGGTTTTGATGGAATACGTTTATGAGCTTTATTATCGGGCCAAAGCGTTGTCTGTTCTAATTTAGGTTCAAATACACGGCATCCGTCATCGACAGGACAGAAAAGAGCTTCTAGACTAGACATAGATGGATTGGGGGTGCTGAGTTTATATATTTTTCAGCTTACTAGCTCCCGCCTTTTCTTCCCTCCCTTATCCCGAACTGACGTTATTTACTATTTACTGTTTACTGATCACTGAAAAAAGCATCCATGACTCAAGATAATTTTCGCATCAGTTTTGCTCCTCTATCTTTGCAGGAAGTATATCAATTAGCCGACGATGGAGCTAATGGTGCTGTTGTACTAATGAGTGGCACTGTACGGGAGCAAACCGACGGTAAACCAGTTATTTATCTTGATTATCAGGCCTACGAACCCATGGCGATGGAGGTTTTCCGGCAAATTGCTCGGCAAATTCGGCAAACCTGGCCCGACACCAATCGAGTTGTCATTCACCATCGCACTGGTAAGCTCAAAATCGGTGAAATTAGCGTCTTAGTAGCGGTGGGTTGTCCCCATCGGGGGGAAGCTTTCGCAGCCTGTCGTTATGCTATTGATACTCTCAAGCATAATGCCCCCATCTGGAAAAAAGAATACTGGTCTGATGGTTCTAGTCAATGGGTTAGTATTGGGGCCTGTGAAACGGCGCATTAGGTCTAATAACGCAAAATTAAGGCAATTTTTTGGTAATCGTTCAAGGAATCTTCATCGACTAAAGCTACACGTCCTCCCTTGGCCAATACCACTTCGATAATTTCATCCACTGCATCATCGATTACCTCCGTACCACCGACGTTTTCCACCAGTATCAAATCACCATTTTCGCTTAAAACTGCGGGTACATGGTAATTTTTATCCACTAATAACAATTTTCCTCGACCTTCCTGCGCTAAACGCCACACTTCTCCCAGGGTAGAGATAACTTTTTGAGCGCTGACTGCTGCGTCCAAAGCTTGCAGGGCTTCAGTTTTTTGAGTCTGACGCACTGAATGCATAATCGGCAATACTTGTGGAATTAATTCTGACAGTGAGGTTTTGTCAAAATTGCCGGTTAAAGTGCCAACAATTGCTGATGTGTACTGTGAAACTTCTTGAAAGAAGGAAATTTGACGAACCACTCCACCCACAATCAAAGGGGAAGAATCATCAACATATTCACCCAGAGCATTATCTACCTGTTGGAAAAATCGTCGGATTCTATCATCTAGATAACTGGTATCGGCATCAAAGGGCAGTGGTGCGGTGGCCCCCGGTCCAGTCATTTCTAGGGGAAAATTCTGATCGCGAATTTCTTCAAGAGTTTCTCCTGTAGCTGAGATTAAACGAGTAGAACCCTGACTTAATAGTAACAGCCAATAGGGTTGTTCTCGATGTAATCCATAAACTAAATCCCGTGTGGCAAAGGTTTTATCGATGACAACTCTTGCCTGGACAGAAAAAGGCAGGTTATAAAGCTTGGCAATATCCGGACCAATATAGAGAGCTAATCCGTCTAGAGTATAAGGATAATCTATTTCAGCTACTAGACTATCGAGGCGATCGAACAAAGGTTCGATTTCACGTTTAGAGAATTCTTCCGATAATCGGCGCTTTGCTTCATCGACCAAATTTTTAACGAGAATAGGGTCTTGTTTGTTATCCGGTGAGGTGCGATGGGTAGGTAAGAGAATGGAAAGGGCGGGTATTTGAGTTAGGGATTGTAGTTTCTTAAGTTCTTGACGAGTAATCATTGATTTTAGCTTGATTGATAGGGTTAAGGAGCTAAAAATACTGGCTTTATCCAGATTTTCTCGATTTATTCAGTATTCCAGCTAACATTTTAGGGAAAAAATGTAATTATATCTAGAAAATTAAGAATTTATACTGAATTGCTTTGGCAGAGATTGAGGGAATTTTTAACCAGAAAACTAGGAATATTATTGATTTATTGATCGTCCACCATCAGGACAGAAAATATTAAGGATGGGTTTATTTACCCATCCTCGGAATAATTAGGCCGCTATGGCGGTTTTTTCCGCCATTAATGCCTCTTGGCGTTGGAATTCGGCTAATTGTGCCGTAATTTCATCCCGGACAATCTGACGGTATTCAAGGAAATGCTCGTTGTGGGCGCAGACAGTGATATAGTGTTCGGCATTGGCGGGATTATGACGCAAAATACCGAATAAATTCTGCCAGAATTTCCAGCGAGTGGAACGTTTAAAGCCCTGTCGCCAGATAATTACCGCTAGGGCATAGAGATCAGCCCGGCGAGGCAGTTTAAAGGCAGGTTTAGCTTTAGGTGCCCCTAATTTCAGGAAACAGCGATAGGTGCGATCGAGAAATACCTCCGGATCGTACAATGTCCAGAAGGCTTCAATATATTCTGTGGCAATATCTTCGATCGGCCGGGTGGGAACGAAATTCATCAGGGTACTTTGGTTAATGTCCTGTTTCCCCGTTAATCGTAGTCGCCCTTCTTTTTCCAAGCGAGTCCATAGGGCGGTATTCGGTAAAGCTTGTAACATTCCAAAGAGAGCCGTGGGAATGGCCGCTTCTTCGACAAAATTAATGATGCGTTCGGCTGCTCCTTTTTTCTCGCCATCAAAACCGATGATAAATCCCGCCATAGGGCGCAATCCGGCTTTAATAATCTTTTCTACCGTCTCGGTTAAGGAACTACGGGTATTTTGGAATTTTTTGGTTAATTGTAAACTTTCTTCGTCGGGGGTTTCAATACCTAAAAAGACCGCATCAAAATAACAATCGACCATCATTTCCATTAATTCGGGATCGGCGGCTAAATCTACCGATGCTTCCGTGTTAAACCGGAAAGGATACTGGTGTTCTTCTTGCCAAACTTTTAATTCTTTGAGGAGTAATTTAACGTTGCGCTTGTTGCCGATAAAATTATCATCCACCATGAACACGCCCCGGCGCCAACCTAATTCGTAGAGATAATCTAATTCTTTTAATAATTGTGCGGGGGTTTTGGTGCGGGGTTTACGACCGTAGAGAACGATAATATCGCAAAATTCGCACTGGAAGGGACAGCCGCGCGAAAACTGCACTGACATGGAATCATAAGCTTCAAAATCGAGCAGATCGTAGCGTGGAACCGGGGTAATTGTCACATCGGGTTTTTCTGTGGTGCGGAAAACACCTTTGGTTTCTCCTCTTGCCAATGCTTCCACAAACATCGGGATGGTGATTTCTCCCTCATCGAGGATCAGAAAATCGGCCTCGGCCACTTCGTGGGGGATAGAAGTGGGATAGGGACCCCCCACGGCCACCAGTTTACCCCGTTGCTTGGCTTCGTGAATTTGTTCGATTAAATCTTGACGTTGCACAATCATGCCGGAAAGAATCACTATTTCGGCCCAGTCCCATTCTGCTTCTGTCACTGCCCGAATATTGCGATCGACCAGTTTAAATTCCCATTCCTGCGGTAAAATCGCCGCCACCGTCACCATACCCAGGGGAGGAAGTAATACTTTGCGATCGACTAATTCCAGAATTTTGTTATAGGACCAGAAAGTCGGCGGAAAAACGGGATAAATCAGTAAGGCACGCATATTCACTCCTCGCTCGATGGCGATCGATTCTTGACCTTTCGCTTGATTGTAATCTTTTTCGGTCAGGGATGGGAAAACGGTTATTTAGTCCTAGAACTAGGATCAGGCTTGTTTTTCGGCCGCCATTGCCAAACCTTGACCCTACCCCCATAAAAGTTTATGGTCAACATCAATAAAATTTATGTAAAGAAATGTTGCATAGTCGGGAAAGTTATGTTACATTAAATATCAAGCACTTGACTTAAACGCAATTTTCTTATAGGAAGGCAATTCACCATGGATAAGCAAGAAAACAAACTCGGCTTCACCGCTTTCGCTGAAAACTGGAATGGTCGTTTAGCCATGCTCGGTTTCGTTATTGGCGTAGCTACGGAATACTTAACCCACAAAGGCATCCTTGCTCAATTAGGCCTAATGTAATTTGAGCCTCGATTGCTGTGCATCTACAATCATCTTGAATAAATTATCAAAAAAGGGGAGGAGCATAGCTCTTTCCCTTTTTAAGTGGGAGGTTGGGGAGATTTTTCAGTGATCAGTCAACAATAATCACTCATGGTGAAGCTAAGTAGTGAGTAGTAAGCTGTTCGTAATTTAAATTGCTTGTTGAGACGAGGCAAGAGGCAAGAGGCAAAAGGCAACAGTAAAGGGACTGGGGGAGGTTCGGCTAATTTAACTAACATTGCGATCAGTAACGCCAAGAATGAGTTAAACCAAGCTTGGAACAACTATCAAAAAGCATCGGAGGATTTTACGGCTGAATGGAATCGCAGCAAGCCACTTTTGGACAATTTTAATCCCCCTGCGGAATTTGCGGTAGATTATCGAGATTTGTTAACTCGTATGACTGCTCTACGTCAAAGATTAGTTACTGCAAAAGTTAACAACGACCCTAATATAAAAGAGTCAACTCCCACCAAAAAAAAGTTAGACAACTTACTGAAAAGTGCCACAGCGCGAAGTGATGAACAAATTATTGCTGATTTGAAAAAAGTCATTGCCAATGAAATCGAATCTCAGTTGACAGGTCCGCTCAAAAGGATTCTTAGTAGCTTGGATGAAATTCTGACTCAACCCCGTACTATCCTAGCAGAAATCAAGAAAGTTATTCAACGCTTGCAATCTGCTCCTACAGAAATCGCCAACATTTTGAAAAATTTAACCGCTGATTTTGGTAAACTTATTCGAGATTCGATCAATAAAGTTAAAACTGCTATTGATGGTACTGTAAATAAAAAAAACGCCAATTCAAAAATGAAACGCATCAACCTCAAGAGTTGACAAAGAAAGACTCATCAGGTACTGTCTGATCATTAACAAACACAAATCAGACCCAAAAATGAGCCGAAAACACCTTAACATAGAACAAAGAAACTTGCTCTACCAAATTAGTCAAGAGGGAAATTTATCTCAACGGCAAATGGCCGTCTGGCTCGGATGTCATCAAAGCACGACCAGAGCGAGAATTAAGAAGGAATCAAAGTTCCCTCGGCTGCTATCTACCTGACACAGCACAAGCTGAAAGCGAG
>NZ_JADBUB010000213.1:0-10146 GCF_020245865.1 Microcystis sp. M169S2 | reverse complement strand
TGAACGCTTATAACGGTAGTCATCATCGGCATTACCGGGGCTAACAATTTCTACAACTAAGAGGGGAGGAAATTCAATCACTGCTGTGGTCATATTTCTAATCTCTTGACATTGTTCGGCAGTTAAAATCATTAAGTCTGGGATTCTCGATTTAGCTTTATCGGTGCGAATTCCCACCGTAGCGGGCATAACTTGCCAGTCTAATTGTAGCCTCTCTATTTCCCTTTCTAACACCTTAAATATATATCTAAGTATCAAAGCATGAAAGCCACTAGCGGGAGGCATAAAAATTAATTCTCCGTTAAATAATTCGTATTTATTATCCGTGGAGTCACGATAATTTAAATATTCTGCAAAGGTATATAATTTTTGTTGGGTAGCAACCATAATAATCTCTAAAAAAAACTTAATTTAATTTCCTTTTTGAGGATAGATATTGCCTTTAATCCCCCCTCAATAAGGGGGTTAGGGGGGAACTGACAATTTTTAACACCTAGCTTTTTACTTAAGATTCGATATCCTCAACTTTTTTGGGAACCGTTGCAGTTAAAACCTCATTTCCTGTGGCAGTAACTAACACATCATCTTCGATACGGATACCGATACCTCGCCATTTTTCTGGCACTTCCGGCTGTCCTTCAGCAGGTTTAATATCGGGGGCGATATAAATACCCGGTTCCACGGTTAAAACATGACCAGGCTGCAAAGTCTGCCAAGTTTCTTCGTTAACTTTATAACCTCCTGCATCATGGACATCTAATCCTAACCAATGACCAGTTCTGTGCATATAAAAAGGCTTATATTTTTCCTCTTTAATTATCTCATCAATATCGCCGACCAATAGCCCTAAATCCACTAATCCCTCCACAATTGTCCTCACGGCCGTGTCATGAAAAAGATTATAAGGATTACCGGTTTTTACCACTTCAATCGCCTTTAATTGAGCTTCCAGAACAATTTCATAGATAATTTTTTGTTCGGGGGTAAATTTACCATTAACGGGAAAAGTGCGGGTAATATCACCGTTATAGTAATTGTAGGCACAACCGGCATCAATTAACAAAAGCTCATTTTCTTGTACTTGGCGATTATTGTTGATATAGTGCAGAATACAGGCATTAGCACCACTAGCAACAATAGAAGGATAAGCTGGACCCATACCCCCTTCTAGGCGAAAAGTATGCTCGATTTCCGCTTGAATTTGATACTCGTAGTGACCAACTTTGGTAAATTCTCTGGCCCGATTATGTGCCTGGGCTGAAATAGCAGTTGCTTTGCGAATATTGTCCAATTCGGCCTCGGTTTTCAGTAAGCGCAAAGGATGGAGAATAAAATTAGTATCTTCTAAAGCAGTCGGTCCAGTGCCGCGACGGGGAAAAGTGGCGATTAATTTTTGCCAGTGCTTTAGAACATTTGTATTAAAAGTTTTGTCCCGTCCGAGATGATAATAAATTCGGTCGGCTTTTTCGAGATATTGAGGTAATTTTTCGTCCAATTCTTGGATAGAATAGGCCTCATCAGCCCCAAAAATCTCCTTTGCTCCTTCCACACCGTGGAGATAGCCGGTCCAGGTTTCTTTTTCTGGGTCTTTTGGCTGCACGAACAGGATAAACTGATGTTCGGGGTGATGGGGTGCTAAAACCGCCACCGCCTCCGGTTCATTAAATCCTGTCAGGTAAAAAAAGTCACTATCCTGACGATAGGTGTATTCTACGTCATTGTGCATGACCACCATGGGCGCACTGCGAAAAATTGCGGTTCCATTGCCGATTTTTTCCATTACCTGCTGACGACGGTGTTGAAACTCTCTGCGATCGATGCCCATAGATATTCCTAAAAATGTCACAATAAGTCCTAGAGTCTATTATCGCTAATCTTTTTAATTTATGACCCCTGAAGAACCGGATTTTTCCCAAGATATCATCGAAAGGCGCGAGTTTACCCTAGCAGATTTTATCGCTCAAGAGGGGGCGGATTTCCTCAAAGGGGAATCTCCTGTCCCCAAATTGGTGCAAGTTACCACAGAGATTAAACAATTTATTGCCGCTAATTTAGGGGATTCTTCGGGAGCTTTGCAGATAATTTTACAGCTTATCGTCGATGAAGAATTAACAAAAGTCAGTCAAAATTTAGATAATCCCGTTCAAGCTTTAGAGTTAATCCTAGAAGAAATTTTAGACAATCAAGAATTACTCTATGAATTAGTACACCGAGTCGATGTGAAATGGGGACAATTATACGGGGAACGTCCCTATTTTCAAAAACCCCATCAAAAACCCCACCCTGAAGACGAATACACCCACAATTCCGTCAGAGATAAGTTAGTCAGTTTATTAGCCAGATTAGAAGCAGATAAGTAGTAGAGTCTATAGCAGTTAGGCTCTCTTATTCTTTGTGTTATGAGTTTAACTTATATAGGAGCGATCAATCTTTGTGTCCTTTGTGTCTTTGTGGTTTCTCCCATAGGAGACTCCGAGACGATTCAAGATATGCCTTATCTTCACGAAAAACTCTGTATTTTCATTATTTCTTAGTCAACAGAGACTAACAGGACTGACAAGGAGTATCTATCCCTAGACAGACAACCGGGGGTCGGTCAGAGGTGAAGATAGGTGTAAGATCAAAAAATTCTCCGATAAATGTTGCCCTATCCCCCGCGTGCCTACCTATTCCTACTATACCGCCGATGTTTTTAGCGATCGCATTTTTGGTGGTAATCCCCTGGCGGTTTTTCCGGAAGCGTCTGGATTAACCCACACCCAGATGCAAAAAATCGCCGCCGAATTTAACTTCTCGGAGACAGTCTTCGTTTTTGCGCCAGAAACGCCCCAAGGCACTAAAAAAGTCCGGATTTTCACCCCCAGTATCGAATTACCCTTTGCAGGGCATCCTACCGTCGGCACAGCCTATATTTTAGCCCTAATCGGCGCTATTCCCCCCTACCAAGAAACCACGATTTATCTGGAGGAAGGAGTCGGTTTAGTACCGGTGAAAATTATCATGGAGGGGGAAAAACCGGTCTATAGTGAGTTAAAAGTGGCACAATTGCCAGAATTAGTGACGGATACTTATGCTCTCGATGATTTAGCGGCGATTCTTTCCCTAAGCGTTGCCGATTTCTTACCCGGTTATCCCCCCCGCGCTTTTTCCTGTGGTCTCCCTTTTTTATTCATCCCCGTCAAAAATCGAGATATTTTAGGGAAAATAAAACTAAATCTAACTCTTTGGTCATCATTATTAGGTCAATCCCCCGCTAATTCCCTTTTTGTCTGCTGTTTTGACCCAGAATCTCCCCTATCTCGTCTCTATGGCCGAATGTTTGCCCCCGGTTTAGGAGTTATGGAAGATCCCGCCACCGGTTCGGCTGTGGTCGCTTTGGCCGGTTACTTAGGGGCTTTAGAATCTTCTAGGGAAGGGATGAATCAATGGACAATAATCCAAGGGGTGGAAATGGGCAGACCCAGCAGTTTACAATTAAAGTTTCAGAAAAACAACCGGGAAATTACGGAAGTTTCTGTGGGTGGTGCATCAGTTCTAGTCTGCCAAGGTAAGATGATAATTCCCGATGGGGAAACAAAAAGCCCGACAAAAGGGATATTTTGACAATAAATCCCTTGAGTATAGGCTACATATCAGGACAGGCAAAAGAGCAATAGATAATCAGTCTTTGATAACCGGATTTAGTATAAAATTTTGGACTGGTATCATTTAATCGAAACTCTCTATATAGAGAATAAAAAAGCTTAATCCCGCAAAAAAGCGAGGGGATAACTCATATTCTCAGCAAATCCCAAGATACCTCTATCTCGATGCTCATAGAGTAAATTTCCTTGACTATCAAATAAAAAAGTCCCTCCCCGTTGGGTGAGATAACTACTATCGGGGACATAGGTTGACCAATTGCCCAAAACTTGAGTCATATTACGCAGTCTCAGGGTGGCTAATTCAAAAGGTCGCTGAAAACCCTGACCCCCGGCAAGATTGAATAGGGAACCCCGGAAAGGTGGTAAAGGCCGCGCTTGTATTGTTTCCTCCTCGGCAATTAATTGGGGGGCTTTGCGATCGCCAAAATAACCCCGCAGCACTTCGGCCAGAGTCCCCGGACTACCCACACCCGCACACATCAAAATTAGATTTAACCAGGCATTTTGTCCGGGGGAAAATCTCGGTAATTTTAACGATAAACCGCGATACAGTCCTAATAAATCGTGTAATTCAGCTTTCGGGTCAACAAAAAGCCAATCTTGCCGAAATTTCGTATATTCAGAGAATTTTAAACCTGAATTGCGATCGCCGATACCGATAGCACGAATGGTAATCCCGGCATTTTGCCAAAGGGCCGCCTCTTTTTCTAACCACCAAGCGTATTCGAGACTATCAAAATCTCCCAATTGCGGCCAAACAAGAATTAAAAGACGTTTGTAGTCGCTACAATCGCTTAAAATTGGCACTATTTGCCCATCGCTGACCCTTTGGCGTTGAATTGTTGAAAATATTTCATATATGCTGCTCATAGATAAATTTCTCCTAATAAAACCGCCTCTTTTGCTCCCGTGACTTTCGGTAAATTACCGGGGAAATCGTGCCAGCGCCAATAGGCCAAAAGGGCAAAAGCGATCGCTTCTTTAAAATCGCTATTTAATCCTACCTCATCGGTGGTCAAAAGCTTGACATTTGACCCCAAATGTGCTAGGAGTCGTTGGCGCAGGTAGGTATTACGAGCGCCACCACCGCAGAGCAGCACCTCCGCAGGCATTTCTGGCAAAAAGGTTTGATAGCTGTGGGCGATCGAAATGGCGGTTAAATCGGTTAAACTAGCCAACCAGTCGGCATCACTGAGGGAATAAGCTTGGGCATCCCGGTGCAATTGGGCTAGATAGGCGGGACTAAATAACTCTCTGCCGGTGGATTTAGGGGGATATTGTTGAAAATAAGGCTCCTGTAGCCATTTATAAACTAATTCGGAGCAGGGTTGACCCTGAGCGGACCATTGACCGTTATGGTCGTAGGTTTGTTGGCCTTGGCTCAAAAATTGTACGGCCAAATCGATAAGGACATTGCCGGGGCCGGTATCCCAACCGAAAATTTTTTGCTGCCAATTTTCCCTTTGTCGGGGGGGTAAATAGGTTAAATTGCCAATACCGCCGATATTTTGGACGCAGCGGGCTTTGGTGGGGTGAGAAAGCAAATAAGCGTCAATTTTCGGCACTAGGGGCGCACCGTGACCAGCTTGCGCGATATCGGCAGCGCGAAAATTACTAATGGTGGGAATACTGGTGATTTTTGCGATCGCTGCTCCCCGTCCTAATTGTACCGTGTAACCGAGGCGATCGTTTGCGGGGGGTCGATGAAAAACGGTTTGACCGTGACTGCCGATTAATTGGGCTTTTGGGGCTTCTTTTTGGATATTTAAGGCGGCTTGGGCGAATTCTGCGGCTATATCATCATCTAAGCTGGCTAAAGCTTCAATAGATAGCTTTTTTCCCCCACAGACTTGTAAAATTGTCTCGCGTAATCGGGGGGAATAGGGATAGGTTTCCCCTGCTAATAACTGCACCTGTGGAGATTCCACTGTACCGCTAATCTCCACTAAAGCGGTATCGATGCCATCCACCGATGTGCCACTCATTAAACCGATAACTAACAAGTTTTTTCCCTCAAGTGTCGATTGTTGATTATTTTATCCCCCCCCGACAATAGTAACAATTTCTAATTTATCCCCCTCCTTGATTTCCGTGTTTTCCCAATACTGACGATGGAGGATTTCCCCGTTATATTCCACTGCAACTAACCGAGGATTCATGCCCAAATTTTCTAGCATTTGCGGTAGTTTAGTTGCGGGTAAACAGGTTTGAGTTTTGCCGTTGATTTGCAAGGTTATTTCTGACATGGATTTGGATACGAACAAATGAATTAATCGGAGTATTTAGGAGACAGGAGGCAAAAGGCAAAAGGCAAAAGGCAAAAGGCAAAAGGCAAAAGGCAAAAGGCAAAAGGCAAAAGGCAGCTTTATTCTCCCCACACCCCACACCCCACACCCCACACCCCACACCCTACACCCTACACCCCACACCCCACACCCTATCTCCCTATCTCCCTACACCCCACACCCCACACCCTACTTTAATTGGTCTAATAATTGTTGTGTCACCACATCGGGGTGCTGCGCTTCCATGATGGCCCGGACTACAGCTACCTGTTGCGCTCCTGCCTCTAAAACCTCTTTAATGTTATTACTATCAATACCACCGATCGCAAACCAGGGTAAAGGGCAATTTTCCCGCGCATAACGGACATATTCCAATCCTGCCGGGGTTTTTCCTGCTTTGGTGGGGGTGGCATAAACTGGACCAACTCCCACATAATCGGCCTTTTCTTGGATTGCTTTGGCCATCTCTTGGGGATTAGTGGTGGACCGGCCGATAATTGCCGTCGGGCCGAGAAATTGCCGCGCTAGGGAAATCGGTAGATCCTGTTGACCGAGATGAACACCATCAGCATGAACGGCCTTAGCAATATCGACGCGATCGTTCATAATAAATAAAGCATCGTAACGGTGGCATAACTCACACAGTTTAGCAGCTTCTTCTAAACGAATCGTATCAGCGGCGGTTTTATGGCGGTACTGCACCAATTTTAAACCTGCTTTTAGGGCTAATTCGACGATTTCTAACAGATTTTCGGCGGGAGAAGTGACTAGATAGAGGGGAGATGCTTTTAGTTTTTCCAGAGGTGGCGAGATTAATAGTTTACTCTCTAGCTGATAAACCCGATAGCGCAGCTGTTTACAGGCTATCCCTAGCTCTAGATCATAGAGTTTACCGTATTCTTCTAAAACCCTAAAAGCCTCCTGTACGCGAGCGAGATTTGCTTGCAGCAGTCCCTCGACAGTCTCCCGGATTTCTTCCCTGGGATGACTTAAATTTGTGCCGATATCGCCGGCTGTGTCCCGATGTCGTTTAAGATCGATCGAGTGCCAACTAGCTAATTGATGGCGCATTTCTTTACATTCTTGGGCTAAATTGGGATTATCTAAGCCAAAACGACACCATTCTTCGATAATTCGCAGTCCTTCTCTGGCGCGGTCAAGGTTAGCATCGAGAATCCGTTTAATCGCCGTGGTTTCTAGTTTCATTTGCCGTCAATGTAGAGTTATTATAGCCGTTAGCCGTCAGCTAAAATATTACTATTCTTGGCCCTTGTTCGGGGAACAGTAGAGGCGGCATCAGACAACTAAAAAGAGGGAGGAGAAACCCACGCCAAGGACAATTTTAAGCCGGGGGGAGATTCTTAAGCGCCCCTAGGTATTCCACCAATTGCCGATGATCCGGGTTATGTAGCGGGTAGAGACGATTGTAACAGATGGTGACGAGGGCTTGCAGATCGTCCACTAAATCCTCAGCTGCAATGGATTTCTGGGGTTGATTGAGGAGAATGACTTGGATTTTCAAGAAACTGCACAAACCCAAAATAAAATCATGACAAAAGCGGCCAACACTTTCTGGATGGGTTAAAACTAGACATTCCAACCCACCGTTACACATCATCTCTACTAGACGCATAAGATTAGGGCGATTGTGACTGACTCCGTTGCCGATATCGGTGAGAATTTCAAAGGGTTGACCCTGCTGACTACAAAAGTCTTCTAACGCTTTTATCTGCTCGTCTAATTGTGGTTTTTGTTCAGGTCGATTAACACGAGCATAGCCCACAATAAATCCAGTTTCTTGTACAGATTGTAAGATATCTCCCCGTCGAAATCGGCGATGACCGCCGAGGGTACGAATTGAGGCAATTTTCCCCTGTTGTTCCCAGCGCCGGAGGGTTTTAATGCTAACTCCGAGTAAATCCGAGGCTTCTCGAATAGTGATGAGGTTATTCATAGTATATAACTCGGTTTTAATTAAAGAAATTTATCGAGAGAGAATTGTCCAACTTTAGACAGTCGGTTGTCCACTTTTATATTGGTATCACCTTCCAGTGGTGATTTTGCATGAGTTAGGAAAATTAATCATCCCCCTTTAGATAGAGATGAGTAGGTAGGCGTTAAAAATTATCAGACACCCCCCTTATCAAGGCTATCGTGCGGGGTCCCTCGAAGGCTCTCCCCCTACTTAGGGTGATCAGCAAACCTGAGCGATAGTAACGGATTTTGTCCACAATGTAGGGGCGAACTGCGTTCGCCCAAAAGGTACATTATCAAAGTGCAGGTCCCTTAATTCTGATGCAACTCCAGTTTTAACGATCAAAACTGTTAAGTTGTATACATTGTCCCTCTCTTGATTAAGTTTTGTAACAATTTGAGATATTTTTTAAAACTAGAGCCTGTTTATTTGTCCAGCTTTCACCAAAAAGCTTGGGTATATTTGTCAATTTTTGGGTAGTTATTTTCAAGAAAAACTCCTATAAATTGGACAAAAAAATAGATAAATATTGCCAAACAAATCTCTAAAACACTTGTTTTTTTTGAATAGTTTCGCTATAGTTCTGTCAGGTTAAATAAAAAAGTTATCAGCGAGCTTATAGCGGTAAGCACTTGAGTGAGATACAAACCAAGCTTTGCCTAGCATGGTTTATAGCTCGTGACACTGTACCTCATACGACTGCACACCGCTATAACCCTTGCCTAACTTCTTTTGAGGGCTACAGTACACACAATTAATACTGGATAATTCAGTTATGATGACAACCAACAAATTAACCAAAACCTTTGCTTCTGGCTCTCTAGCGATCGGGTTTCTCGCCGCCCTTGGCATGGTTTCAGTTCCAGCCCGTGCTATCACACTAACAGACGGGAACTCAACAGCTGATATATTTCTTGATAGTCAAGCAGGACTTGAGGATTGGACTGTAGATGGTACCGGTTATATGTATCAGGAGTGGTTCTGGTATCGTATCGGCACCGCAGGACCAGAAGCTTCAATTGATACCCTAACCCTTGTTAATAGCACTCTATCCGATGTTGATGGTAATGGAGACAATGAGAGCCTAGAAGCTAATTACCAAGGACTAGGTTTCACGTTAGACGCTCTTTGGACATTAACGGGAGGTGCGCCGGGTTCAGGTATTTCTGACATCGCAGAAGTAGTGAAAATCACAAACACTAGCGCATCAACACTTGAATTTTATCTTTTTGAATATACAGATTTTGATTTTGGTGATGTGGCTGATGATGTTGGAGTATTCGACAATGTCAATGTATTCAGACAATTCGACGCTAATGTTACGGGAGTTATCTCTCAGATTAGTATCGATGATCTTAACCCTCGCTACCAAATTTCACCTTATCCGCAGTTATTAGCTAGTCTCAATGACGGCCTTCCAACTACATTAAGCAACACTCCCCCCTTAGGAACACCTTCTCCTGCAGAAGATATTACCTCTGCTTGGCAATGGCGTTTTCTGATCGCTCCTGGTGATAGTATAATTATCAGCAAGGATAAGCAGGTGGAAGCAGTTCCCGAACCGGGTACTATCCTCGGACTTCTGGCGGTGGGTGGTTTAGGAATGGTTTCCCGCTTGAAGAGACAAAAATAACAGTTACCAATGTCTCGTACACATTGATAACTGTGACGTTGAACAAGAATAGCTAAAGGTTAGATGCCCTGTTTGGTTTTCTAGCCTTTAGCTTTTTCTTAAGTATTGATTCTAACGCAAGTCAAGACCTGATTTTTGTTTTTACTCAACGGGTCGTTTGATCCCCCCTGCCCCCCTTGATAAGGGGGGTGCCGATCCCCCTTTATAATAAGGGGGGCATCTGATAATTTTTAACGCCTACCTACTTAACTATTGATTCTAACGCAAGTCAAGACCTGATTTTTGTTTTTAGTCAACAGGTCGTTTGATCCCCCCTGCCCCCCTTGATAAGGGGGGTGCCGATCCCCCTTTATAATAAGGGGGGCATCTGATAATTTTTAACGCCTAGCTACTGATCAGACAGGCAAAAAGCAAGAGACAAAAGGCAAAACGGAGAATAAATAATCAGTTTTTAATAACCGGATTTAGTATTCAGAAGCTCGTCGGGTTATTTCTATGGAGCAGATATTAATGGTTCCTTAAATATTGGAAGAAAGGTAGTCGGAGAGGCCGCCTTTAGCGGGAATCCGATAGAGAGGTTCGTAGTTAACCCAGTACGGGTGAAAGCGT
>NZ_JADBUB010000212.1:0-15094 GCF_020245865.1 Microcystis sp. M169S2 | reverse complement strand
TAGGTTTTGATGCCATTTTTGGTGCTTTACTGTTTCTCAAATGCCTTTTTTCGCTCCTTATGTTTATTTTTATGCTCACTTTGATTTTTTCTCTCCGTAATTTCTCTCTGTGACAGCTTAGGGTGCGGAATGTGGGTTACAGAAGCCTGTTCTCCTATGCCCTACGATACCAGTTCAAAACCTCTAAAATAATTGGTTTCTTTGGTACTTGACGCTGAGAGCTTTTACCTATAGGAGCATTCCCCTATAGAACCCCATAACTCTAGTTTTCAAGGCTTCGGCCGTGAGCTTTTGCCGAACGGTGCGTTCATTCGGCGATGACTGGGTTTTTCAAGCGGTTGCTTACCCTGCCCGCTATTCTTAATATCATACATCCTATAAAATCGCCCTAAAGGGGCGAGGCTTTAAACCCAATTTTTCGGTAAACTACTCTCAAGGTCGTTGAGAGCTTGCTGCTTCAAATGGGAATGGGGCGTTGCTGAATCAAGGTATGAATGCCCACTGCGCATCGTATCCAAAAGTTAGTTTGGGTCTAGGTTTTAAAAATCCCACAAGAGAAGATTCATACTAAATCCAGTTATTAAAAACTGATTATTTATTCTCCCCTTTGCCTTTTGCTTGTCTGATATGTTACCTATACTCAACGGATTTAGTATCATATCTCAAATCAGCAACGCCAAATATCGCACCTCCCGTCAGGGGCAATTGCGATCGCATTTCAATTCTCCAAAGCAGTGATCGTTTCTTTTCTTCTCAATAAAACTAACCTTTCAATGGACAATTGGTCTGAATCTCGGTTTCGATTCAGAACACGATTATCCATCCCTGCTTCTGAGCTTGTTCCTTGGTATAGGAAACCCCATGAACTTTGATGCCCCCAGCATTTAGCAGCGTGATGATACCTCCCTCGTTGGATAGTTGTGCGTCCGCCCCGCCCAATGGTACCGTCACGATGCTCCCTGCTTTGAGGCGGATGTGGCGCAAAGGAGACTTGCGCTTCTGCTTGTCTGCCAAAGACCAACCGTTTAGATCGACAACATCCGGCGAAATATTGATCAGGGTCACCGACTCCTTGCCTGGATCTGCTCCCATCGGATTCACCAGTGCCGCCAGAATCCTCACGGCTGCCTCCACTGGCACCTCTTTAATAGCATCGCCCGTGCGATCATCGGTATGGAAAGATTGGGACTGGAAGGCAAGAAAGATGCCGATCCATTGGTGGCGGGAGGGGAAATGAATCAGCAGTGCGCCATCCTGATAAACGCCGTTATCCCTTTGGAATCTGCCCACACTGCCCTGATTCATGTGGATGTCGTGAATACCGCTGCCTGGAACAAAATCAAAGTATTGGTCGGGGGTGGTCGGTTCTGGCCCCCAAGAGGCTCCGAAGGCGTACAAAACCGCATCTTCAGCTTGAATAGCCCGCTGAACGTACAAGTCAATCAATTCCTTTAAGTCATTGCCCGGTCCGGGAACGTCTGGGGGCAGTGGCTTCATGTCTTCGGGACGGAACAAATTCCCGCGAATAAAATCCAGAGCCACACCTCCGGGTTGGCTTTCCAGTTTGTGGAATCCTAAACTGAAGTTCGCTAACTGATTTAAGATTGGGTGTTGAAAGGCATCATTGACTAGATACAGCAAATCCGAAGGGCTTTCTTGGGATTTGACGTTGATGGCGATGCGGTGTTTTTTCTGCCCATCGCTTACCAAAACCTGATAATGGGGCGAAGGATCGGTCTGGGGATCGATTTTGCGTTCCAAAGCCCGACATTTTAATACTCCATAGGTTGCTAGAGACATTTTCTCAATACCTCTCTTTTCTATTTATTTAGTAATAGCGATCGCCGAAGGCACTGCTTCCCAGGGCGCACTCCTGAATCTGACAGGTTGGTTTTGGAGATTTGGAGAGAGTAGCGATCGCTTGCTCTTGTAGGCCAGGTTGAACCTTGTGTAGTCTTTGCCGCCTTATCTAGCGACTTTCCCCTGGGTTACTTCTAGGACACTGGTTATTAATCCCACCACACCAAGAGTGATCGACCCAATCCCTAGGAAAGTGATTGCGGGATACCCAATAAAACCAACGGCATCAATAGGTACGCCACAGACGGTACAAAGAACTCCCCCTGGAGTAATCATCAAACCTCCGATAATGATGACCCATGCCCAGGCTAAATATTTGATTATTTTCATGATTATTTTTCCTCCGAATTTGTGAAACGTTTGAGAGACTCACTTCAAGGAATCAATTCAACTGGTTGTTGAGTGACATATAGCCACATCAAAACAAACAGAAGTATAGCGATCGCAACTGCCAAAAATAGCAGTGAACGATTCTTACAACCTGCTGCTTCTGGAACCACATAGGTATTAGTAGGAGGAAGTTTCCAAGCATAAGGATTGTCAGGAATCGGAACTTGCACCTGAACTGTCGTTCCATTGATTGGCTGTCCGTTAACCAACTGGCTGATATCGATTCTCCGCAAAGGTCTGAGGCAGGCTTCTAGACCCAGACAAGGTTGACTGGTGTTTCCCGTACCAGCGCACTGAAAGTTTCCGGTGACTCGACCTTTGATTTGCCAAGTCTTCACGTCTAAAGTCCCTTCAAAGCTACCGATGAACGAACCAATTGCATCCAGGTTGCCAACTAACCGACCTTTTAAGCGTTGCCCATCCCAGGTGATGTCAGTCAGGGTTCCTGCAAAAGGACCCGAAAGGGAACCAAATACCTTCCCTCGGACTTCCCCATCAAAGGGAGGTTCAAGCTGCTGGTCTTCGCCGGGGGGCATATCAATTGTCAGATTTAAAAGCCGCTCTTCACGGGGTTTCAGCCGGATTCCTTGGGTGTCTCCTAGAATTCGCGCTTTCCACCGCCGTGGCAGAGGCCCCTGCACCTTCAGTTCCAGGGCAATTTCCTCATCTAACGGATTCGTGACGATGAAGGGCAACCGGAAAGGTGTTCCTGGTGTGTAAGGAGCATAGGCGATATTGGACTGCACCTCATTGTTGTAATTGTTGACATCGTTATCAGAAGTGACAACTGCCTTCAAGCAGAAATGGTCAACCGTTTCACCCGCTGCTAGAGGTAGAATGTACCATTTCACACTGGCACTGGCAGGGGGACTGTTCTGGGCACTATCCGGGAAATTGGACTCACCTGCTACAAGTGTACCAATATTGAGAACTTGAATGTTGCCATCCTTGTCTGTCACCTCTAGCCAACCGCTGGGTGTACCAACCTTTGCATAATAGAACTTCACCTGTACATTCTGGGCAGCCTGATCACCTACGTTTCTGACGCGGCAATAGACGGTGTTTTCATACTGGGTAGGATTGCCCGTTGAATCAATGATATTGATGAGAGCATTCCACTCCGAAGCTCCGCCATTGTTGATGAAGAGATCCACCGATGACCAATCTGGACTAGAGATACCGATATAAGGACGAGACATCCACCAGCTAGCACCCCAGCGCAGGAAGGTTACGTCTGCACCGTAAGTAGTACCCACAGGATGGAGACCCACAGCATAAAACGCCAGTATGGTTGTTTTGTGTTCGAGAGAACCTGTGCCATAAAGATCTTCTGCGGCACTCACGCAACCATTTCGCAATGTACGGAAAGTGTTCTCATCGTTCCCTGGAAGTCCCGTAGCAGCTCCGATATTGCTGAAATAGTTAGTAAGGGCGCGATACCAAATCCGCGCAGCTTTCAGAAAATCTTTGCCGCCAACCGTTTGCCGCCCCATACTATACACCGGGATCAGAACCGGAGTGCGTGAGGCCCGTTGATGAACCCCACCTTGACCCATCAGATAAGCACAGTGGGCGAGGATAGTGCCTCGTGCGTAGAAGTCGGTTGTGGTGTTGCGATCATCAAAATGATCTAGTTTGTTAGAAGCGTAAGCTGCTGCATCTCGTGGATAGGCTAGATTGCGGAAGATTAGAGCAGGAGTAGCGGGGGAAATATCTGTTCCCGGTCTCCATTGTTCAGTAGAGAGTCCGCCGAAGGTATCCGACAATCCTTCGTGAACGGCTCCTAACCAACCTGAGTAGGTGAGCCCTGGGTCATTTGCACCATCAATAAAAGAACAATTAGTGATAGCGTGCTGATACTCGTGGGCGAAGATGAAATGCGAACCGGCAGGGTAGTCATAGGTGGTGCCATTTCCATTCATAAAGGCAAGCCAATATGTCCACACCCCTGCTGCCTTTCTGCGCCAATGGTAAGCATTAACTGTGGTGCAGTCATCAGGCGCCCACTCATCTGGTGGATAACAGTGAGCAAGGACATTTATGGTTAGAGGAGGCACTGGAGGGTTAGGATACTGCCCGTCATCCCACCCATCTCTGCCAGCCAGCGCATTGTACCACTCATACTGCTGCTGAGCGAAATAATGGGCATCGACTTCTGGTTGCTGACCGTCAGTGCGACTAACAGTCGCTGAAGGCACTCGATTCCAATTCTTGTCGCCCTCTGTATCTTCTGAAACCGGAAGAGTACCGTTAACCAGAGCAGTTCCAATCTCTGAGTTGGAATTATAAGAAGTGCTACAAGCAGCATCGTAAGTCACGATGTCTCGGCTATGGGTCGTATCTTTAAGACGATAGGTGGAGGTTGTGTCTAACCGGACGATATTTAATGTCCGAGTAGTGGGACTGCTGAGAGGTGTTACTGCAAGACCAGAGCCAGTGTCAGCAGTTTCCGCCGTATGAATGGTTGGTGCAAACAGGATTTCCTCGCCTGTAGTTGCATCAATAACCAACTGTCCATAGGTAATATTAGGAATTTCTGTTAGTTCCCCCCTACTATCCCTGTTGTAGGCTCCATACCCATAAGACAACCAAGCTAGGCGGAAGGCATTTTGCCAGGGGTAAACCACTAGACGAGGTGGGTCAGTTAACGGGAAACTTCCTTCTTGCGGCTCAACCCGACTGCGAAGTTCTGAAAAGCCTTGCACTGGTTCAATACGCTGTAGAAGTAATGTCTGCAACTGTTGAGGATTAATGGCTAATTCTCTATCTACCTGGATATCTCGCCAGCAACTCGATTGCACTTCAATTAATGTGCCGTCTGACTTAAAATGGGCCGCCAGTTTTGAGCCATAAACCTCTATGGCGTTATCTTGGATCAATTCCCTTAAGACAGGCTGTTCGCCGTTGGGATAATGGTATTGCTGAAACTCCAGATGAACCCATCCCAAATCATCGGTGCGGCTGCGTAGCAGTCTGAGCGACCTGCTGATATCTGGTGGACCCAATAGTTCACCATAGGTTTCTAGGAAAGCCAGGCTATTAGGTTCAGCAACAGCCCGAAGATTAGTGGGTGCAACAGCAGGAGCAGTTGTCAAGTTCCCACGGATGGAGGATGCTACCCCTCTTATCTCGTCCCACTGAATGTTGAGATTTGGATCAATCTCCCGCAATTGACCCAGCAGTGATGGTTGACGTTGTGTGATATTTCTCATGATATTTAAACCTGCTTGCTTGAAGAGGAATTGTCCTCGAAGTATTTGTAGTTCGTAGTTATCGAAATGCCCTTTGTCGCTTCAGATAATGTCCCCACCTCACTCAAAAATCACAAAACCCGCCGCTGGAACAGTAATCAATACCGCCTTGCCATTCCGCGCTTCCACCGTCACCGACTGACCAATCTGCGCCGCATCTTTTGAGTAAAGGCACTTCAACCCATCCCCTGCCTGGTGCAGTTCATTGTCAACCGTCACCCAGGCCGTTCTAGGCTGGTCATAATCGGTGTTAATCGCCAGCAGTACCTCCTTCCCATTGAAAATCCGCGACCAAGGCACTAGAGAACGAATCTGTCCCCCCACCATCTCTGGCAAGCTGAAGCGGACTCCATCATCGGGGGACGAAATCGAGCGCAGGTATTGGCGACCCCGCCGCAGGACGATGTTTTTTCGCCGTATTTCCAGCACTTTGGCGAGTTCCCGATAAACTGGATGGTCTTCATTGAAGAAATGTAGCCCCCTGGTTCGGAACGCTCCAAATTCACCGCCGAACATCGACTCCCGGATATAGCGATCGCTTCCTCCCCGGCCATCAAAACATTGTTCGCTGCCGTAATAGATGCAGGGAATGCCCAAAGTTAAAGCATTTAAGGCTAAAACATTCAGCGCGACTTTCGAGGCATCGGCATCGGCACAGAAACGAGCTTTCTGATTACCTTTGCGTACTTGGTCGTGATCGTCAAAGGAAGTCACTACCTTATTGCGGAACCAGATATGAGAACCTTTATTGACCAACTCCGAGTTACGGAACAGGCTGAAATAGTCGTTGGGATTGCGATATCCCTTGACCAGATATTCCAGCTTATCGGGAATATCATCGATCCCTAAAGCGGCACTGAGTCCGGTTAATTCCAGAGTTTCGTAGGCTCGTTTGCGTCCGCCGGTAATCTCGCCCAGCAGGAAAAAATTTTCCTTGCCAATGCTTTGGGCAAACTCGCGAATCACCGAGACAAAGTAGCGAGTCGCGCCCATGTCCATGTGCTTGACGGTATCAATGCGGAAGCCATCGATATCGGCGTAGGCGATCCAGTATTTATAGGCTTCACACAAGTGGCGCAGGGCGGGGGATACCTGGTAATCGTCGGCCGAACCGTAGCCGTGATCGATGTCCTTCAGGTCAAAGAAATCTCCTTCCCGGAATTCGGGGTCATAGTCCCAATTTTTGATGTACCCCTTACGGGTAAAGGTATCGGGATCCTGCAATTCCACCGGAAATAATGCCCCATCATAATCGGGGGGATTTTGCGGATCGGGTTTGGCAAAGGGTATGGTAGGATTACCGTTTTTATCGTTGAAACCCTCAACCGGGTACATCTCCCCAGTCCAAGGGCGATCCTGTTCTCCCGAATAGGAAAAGACGTTGCCCGCGTGATTCAAAATGATATCCAAAACCACATAGATGCCCTTGTCATGGGCAGTTCGCACCACTTCCCGCAAGTCTTCGCGGCTGCCAAAGTGGGGTTCCACCTCCAAAAAATTCTGGATGCCGTAGCCGTGATAAGTTTCCCGAAACCGAACCTGTTTAAAAATAGGGCTAATCCAGAGTGCCGTCACCCCCAATCGTTTCAGATAGCCGATTTTGCTCTCTAACCCCTTGAGCGTCCCTCCCACATATTTGACTCCTGCTTCGCGCCAGCGAGCCGCATCCGCCTCTGTTTTCACGGCATTTTCCGCACCAGCGGGACTGTAGGCTGGGGTTGTCCCGCTCCGGACTAAATTCCCCTCGTTGTCCTTGTACCCATTTTCACGACCATCGGAGAAGCGATCGAGCATCAAGAAATAGAACGCTTGGTCTTCCCAGGCGATCGGCGACGGGAACGATCCCCCCGCCGGTGATAGGGATGCAAAATTTAGTTGGCTTAAGCGTTGAACGGTTGTCGTCATGGTATTTTTCCTCTCAATCTTTCAAACTACTCACCCTGTCCGCCGCTCTTTTAATTCCTACTTAAAAAGCTTTTTTCTGGGGATGAGTTCGTTGGTTTATTCCCTCCTTTTTAACCGTCTTCATGTATATCTTTTGACTTTTTGATGCTCTTCTTCTAGGGTAAAGTGAAAGTATAGTAAAGCGCTGTCAAATTTTCAAAACTTAATTTTTCCGAGTCTGTCCACTCACTTATTTTTAACAAAAGTTAAGGACTCCCCCTCAAATATTTTTTGATAAGTTCGATTCTTCCTTTTGGCTTCCTGGTACCCCTTGAAGCTACACTTTCAGCGATACCGAACCGAAGCGATTTTTTTTAGATCGAATAATCGCAAAATCGGCGCTGCTATTTCCCGTTATCAACCCATTGACCGCCCGAAAATGCTTGTCATAACTAAATAAAGCCAGATTATATTGTAGAGCCATCGCCGCGATCCACATATGGTTAGTGGGAATCGGATTGCCCTTTTTCCTCAAGTCACAATAAACTCTAGAGTAATATTCGGCGGTATCGCAATCGATCTCGCGTAGCGAGCGCTTTGCGTTCGCAAAACAGTTAATTTTGGATATTTCCAAAAATTGCTTAAGTTCCCTTCGGTTATATTCCTCTCTAGAACCAAACGCAAAACCACCATATAATTCCTCTAAAATTACACTATTTAAACCAATTAAAGGCTTGTTACTAATAACCTCAACTGCTTCAAAAATATTACGTTTAAAAGCGGTGTAAGCGTTGGTATCCAGTAGAATCGGTCTTAGCTCCACAAACTTTCCTCAACTGCTCGAAAGGCCTCTATATTTTGTAAAAAATCCATCTCATCCGCCTCTGTCCAAGTTCTGGCTAATTGAGATAATAAAGTCTGATCGGAATCGACATTATTTGTTCCTAAATCCTGCAATAAAAATTTGATCAGTTTTAACTTTTCATCTTAAAATTGAAAATCAACAGGGATAGGAAAGCCCTGTAACTGGAGGATCATGGCTAAAATTGTCGGTGTTCATGGCATCGCGCAAGAATTTAGGGGTAGCAACACGATTTGTGCTGAGTGGTTGCCAAGTCTCAAGGATGGATTGAAACTCGCGGGAACCGAGTTACAGTCCGATACTGATTTTCGTTGTGCGTTTTACGGAGATATTTTTCGGGGAAAATCGAAAGCGATCGGCATCCCGAACTACGATGTTAATGATGTCGATTCCGATTGGGAAAAAGAATTACTCCAGTTGTGGTGGCAAGAAACGGAACGAGTGGAAAATAATCATCCCAATGCAGATAGCCTTTCGAGAGAAAAATCTACCCCAAAAATTATCCAGAGAGCTTTGTCGGGGTTAAGTGAATCTCGGTTTTTCGGTAGCATTGCCGAGAAATTGGTTATTTCTTATCTTAAGCAAGTGGGGAGCTATTTACACGATCGAAAGCTAAAACAGCAGATTCAAGAGCGAGTAATAGAATGTATCGGTGAAGATACGCGGGTACTTGTAGCTCATTCTCTCGGTTCGATCGTCTGTTACGAAACTTTATGTCAGCATCCAGAATGGCCGATTAAAGTCTTTGTCACTCTCGGTTCTCCTTTGGGGATAAGACAATTAATTTTCGATCAACTGCAACCATCCCCCCGCAATAACCTGGGGCGCTGGCCCGGAAATGTGAAAAGATGGGTAAATATCGCGGACGATGGCGATGTGGTGGCGTTGACAAAGCAACTCAACCCTTTATTTGAGGGAACTATCGAGGATAAGCTAGTTTATAATGGTAGCGAGGCTCATGATGCCAAAAGCTATCTTACGGCGGTTGAAACTGGGGAAGCGATTCGATCGGGGTTAATCGATTGATGGGTAATGGTATGGATGAAGAAATCAAGTATTATCTAATCGCTTGTGGGACAAAGGATTACAAGAACTTAGACCCTGACAAGCAATTACCCAGCGTCGAGACGGATTTAGAATTGGTGAACAGTCTGTTTACCAGTGGTTTTGGATATGAAAGAGTTCTGCCAAGTTTACACTTGAATCCCACAACTGACGATCTTAAAAAATTATTCCCTAATTGGCTTCGGGATAGAGAGCGACATGGAACGAAAAATATTCTTATTTTTTACTATTCTGGTCATGGCGAATATTGTCAAGGGGATGGACATTATCTCATACTGGAAGATACAAATAGTGACGATATCCCCTCAACGGCTTTACCGACTCAAGACTTAGTTCGTCCTATTAAAAATAAGCAAGTAACCATCTCTCAAGTTCTCTATATTATTGATACTTGTTACTCCCAAAGTGGTGCGGGAGATATTATAAAATTCGTTAGCGATGCGATCAAACAATATGAAGCGGTTCGAGGAGCTAATATAGCTATTCATGTTATGGCAGCTTGTAGGTCAAAAGATACAGCGATCGAAGGCGTTTTATCCCGATCGCTGCAACAAGCTCTCGATGACATAAAAGCGATCGAGTTTTATTCCCACCATGGATATGTCGATCTAGGTTGGTTGGTTGATAAAATGAACCAAAATGTTGACAGTAATCAGCGTGTTAATTATTCTGCGCTAGGAATTGAAACCTATGCTCAGTTTTTGCCATTCTCTCCGAAAACTGCGCGAGAATGGGAAAATCAACGATTTAATTTAATCGAAAACCTTGTCGATATTTTAAAAATTAATTCCGATAATAGTTTATTTTTAATCAACTCTTTTCTGTTAGTCTATGAGGATCCCAAATCATCATCTATTTCAAACATAGAAGAGCTTAGAGAAAAACTAAAAGATTTGTCTAGTAAGCCAGTTAATCAAGAAATATGTCCTTTGATTTTATTTTCTGAATGGTGCAGATTGAAGTTATTTAAGGATCAAAACCGAGATATTGCTGAAGATATTGATACTTGGAAAGGTGAAGCTGTTCGATATAGGGATGGTGTGCAGTTAGACACAATCAAGAAATATGCGAGAGAATTGTGGGATAAATTTAATAAAAATATCGAACTAGAAGGAAGAATACAAATTGTAATCTCACCCGCAATTGATAAACATAATAATACTGGCTTACAAACAGAATATTTTCATGTAAATACGATGTTTTTTGTGGGAATAAACAATAAAATTAAGTTATGGAATATCTATAAAAAAGAACAAGGTTTTATGTTAGAAGAAATGCAAGATAGTTTCTATCAGGTAATTCCTGAAATATTTTACTATTTACCCGATCGAGTGAGACTAGAGATTGAATTTTTCCTTCCATTTGCTTTGCTGAAACACTCCCTAGAAGATATTAAGTTTAGATGCGGTGAGGGGCCATCTATCGGATACAAGTATCCTGTTTTTATTAACTCCTTTGATCGCTATTTCGATGAAGACTTCCGAGAAATACGCGACAAGATCGAGGGGATCAAGAGAGCTTTATGGGAAAATAATAGCGATCTTGACCAGAAACATTACTACATCGGAACCGAACCATCGATCGCCGATCTGGAATATATCGTGGAATCCCTGCCGATCGCCGTCTGGAGTCGAAACGCCAACCAACCGATGACAGATAACGATCTAAAACCCTCGGAATGGAGAAACTGGCCCGATAATATCAAAGAATTACGCAGAAACAAGCGAAAAATCGCCCTTTTCTGGGACGATCTATACCCCAAACCCTCCCCGAAACCGAGACCTCTAAACACGAGAGTGGTGGAATCCAATGGCCAATAAACCAGTTACCAAAGCAGAAGACCTTCGCATCTATCGGGGTTTGACCCTGAGTGCCGATAGTTTACCCACACCCGAAGAACAAAGAAAACACCTCGATCGCATCCCACCGCCACCCCCTTGGCGCAGTTTTAGCCTGTCCCCGGAAGAATGGACAAAAGCGGCGAAATCGCAGAAAATACCGCCCGAACAGGGAAAAATCGACCCTAGGGCTTTAGGATTCGTCGCGGATAAAAAAGCGGTGGAATTGGTGAATGCTGCCCTCTGTTTGCGTCGTCCCCTACTGATCGAGGGCAACCCCGGCGCCGGCAAGACTTCCCTGGCCTACGCAGTTGCGCGGGAATTGGGATTACCCGGCCCCTACCGTTGGTCGATCGTTTCCCGCACCACCCTTAAAGAGGGTCTTTATGCCTACGATGCGATCGGACGGTTACAGGAAGCTTCCCTACAAAGACAGAAAGTGGGAGAGGGGGGAGAGTACGAGGAGCCGGATATCGGCAGCTATCTAAGATTAGGTCCCATGGGGATGGCTTTTAAACAATCCCGTCCAGGACGACCGGCGGTGCTGCTAATTGATGAGATCGATAAAAGTGATATCGATATGCCTAACGATCTCCTCCATATTTTCGAGGAGGGATTTTTTGAGATCCCAGAATTGACACGATTAAAAATCGGCGACCAATCCGTTCTTCCCTATCGCGGTCAACAGGACGACAGCGAGGAAAAAATCCCGATCGATCGAGGTTGTGTGTCTTGTCAGGAGTTCCCCCTAGTATTCATGACCAGTAACGAGGCCCGGGAGTTTCCCCCCGCTTTCCTGCGTCGATGTTTGCGTTTAAGACTAGAACAACCCAATAACGAGGATGATTTCTATCGGATACTAGAGCAACGTTTCCCCCCGGAGAGCCTAAATCAATTGGAAGAACCGGCCAGAGAACTGATCCGGAAATTTCTCGATCGAATCAAACGCAAAGACAAACTAGCCACCGATCAACTGCTCAACGCGGTCTATCTGTTACTACAGGGAAACGACCTCACCGACCCCGATAGCAAGCTGCTAGACACCCTCTTTAAATCCTTGCAAGGGTAGGGGGAGAGATGGAAGGGAAAAAAGCCATCTGGTGGGAAGACGAGAGGGAAATGGCAGAACTGATCTGGTGCGCTGCTTACCTCGATCGAATTATCGCGCCTTGGTCGATCGAGCAGTCTGAACATTCGGAAGCAAACTCATCTAATGATAAGGAGGATAACCGGTCATCCGGCAGCGGTGAAAAAACCCCTCCCCCCGGAGCGATCGAGCCAACCCTCCCCGTTGCCTATCCCGAAAACATCGATCGCCCGATGCAGACCTCCCGGAAGCGCGATTCGGTCGAGAGCGATCGTTCTTCTCCCGTTCGCGTCCCCGATCCCTTTCCAATACCCGAACCCACCGCCATCAGTAAGGCAATTCTCCCCCTAGCGCGTCGCGTGCCTGGATTACGGTCCGACGAGTTGGATATCGAGGTTACAGTGGAACGGACGGCCGAAGCGGGGGGATTACCGATGCTCGCTTTCCGTCCTCCCCTAGAACGTTGGTTAGAGGTTCACCTGTTGATCGATCGCTCTCCCCCGATGGAATTTTGGGGAGATCTAGCGGGGGGAATGACCACTCTCTTCCGTTGGCAAGGCTTTTTTAGGGATGTGCGGGTTTGGTGGTTCGAGACGGGTGAAAATGAAGCTCGTTTGCTTTCCGGTGCGGGGCAAATCGAACGGAACCCTCGCAGTCTGGTTGCACCCTCTGGGAACCGACTTTTTATCGTCCTAACCGATACTTTGGGGAAAGCTTGGCGATCGAGGTCTGCCTTTGCCACCCTAGCGGATCTGGGCAAAGAACACCCCGTCACCATTGCTCACATTTTCCCGCAGGAGCTATGGCAACGAACCGCTTTAGAGGGGGCGATCCTCCGGCCTTTGATCGCACCGGGTCCCGCTTCTGCCAATGCAACACTGCAAGTGGGGGAAAGACTCCGCACGAAGCAGATTCTCTATCGGTTCCCCATTTTCAATCTATCCCCTGCTCACTTTGCAACCTGGGCGAAATTTATCGCTGGGAGCGGTGGTAATTCCATTCAGGGGGTTTTAATGGGAGCAAAGACTGCGGGGGTGAATATGGGTGAAACCGGAGAAAAAGAGGCAGCCGCTCCGGAAGCGGAATCCCCGGAAGAGTTATTGAGAGGCTTTTTAATCGATGCCAGTCCCTTGGCCCGAGAACTGGCTAAAGTGCTGGCGGCCGTTCCCCTGATTCCTCCGGTGATGCGATTGGCACAGCGGCGATTTTTACCCGATAGTAAACATTGGCATCTAGCGGAGGTCTTTTTTAGCGGACTGGTCGAAAAATCTACCTTTAGTCCGGAGGGAGCGACGGTTCCGGATGCTTGGTACGATTTTTACCCCGGCATTCGTCAGTTACTGTTGGCAGATAGTGCCAACCGGCGCACGATCGATATTTGGCGCGGCATCGGCGATTATATTCGCGACCATTACGGCGAATTTCGCGATTTTTCGGCTCTAATCCCCAATCCACAGGGTTCTCTAGCGGATGCAGTCAGCGATCGCTCTCTCTATTTCGCTGAGGTGGACGCGGCTGTTCTCCGCACTTGGGGGGGAGAGTACGCCGATATCGCCCAAAACATCGAGGAGAGAGTGAGGCAGCGAAAACAGGAAATCTTGACCCCGGAAAAACTCCTAAAATTCACCTTCGAGACCCTATACGTCGATAAACGGGGAGAAATTACCAAAAGAGAACCCCTGGAGGCCTACTACTACCAAGAACCCCTAGGGGAGGGCATCGAACCCCTGACTATGGTTGCTATTCCGGGGGGAACTTTCCTGATGGGTTCACCGGGAGAAAAGGACGATTTCAAGTCTGAAAAACCCCAACACCCCGTGAGCGTCAGTGCTTTCTACCTGAGCCAGACTCCGATTACCCTGGCGCAATGGCGGTTCGTGGCCCACCTACCGAGGGAAGGAAAAGACCTCGATCCAGACCCCGCAAACTTTAAGCAAAGCGATAACAACCCCGTCGAGCGCGTGAGTTGGTACGATGCGATCGAATTCTGCGCTCGTCTGTCCCGTCACACGGGAAAAAATTACCGTTTACCAAGCGAGGCCGAGTGGGAATACGCTTGTAGAGCGGGAACAACCACCCCCTTCCACTTTGGCGAGACGATCACGGCAGAACTGGCGAATTACTATAGTTCAAGGGTCTATCAACAAGAAAAGGCGAAAAAATCCCCAGAGAAAACCACCCCCGTCCGCTCCTATCCCCCCAACGCCTTCGGGCTGTACGATATGCACGGGAATGTTTGGGAGTGGTGTTTAGATCCGTGGCACAGAGATTATCAAGGCGCACCGCCCACAGACGGGAGTGTTTGGGACGAGACAAATAATGATAATCGTTATCAAAACCCATTAAATAGTATACAAGAACTCTTGACAGATGACCGAGGTCGTGTAGTGCGGGGCGGTTCTTGGTTCGACGATCCTTATGTCTGCCGTTCTGCTTGCCGCGACCCCGACTACCTCCGCGTCGACGACTACGTCCTCAGCGGTTTTCGGGTGGTGTGCGGTGCTGGGAGGACTCTGTAACCCTTTTCCCCTTTTTTTCCCTTTTTTCCCTCATTCCCTTTTCTGGAATTTTTTTAGGCAGGCTATAGTACAAGTGTATTAGTTTAGGGGGTCAATTACCTGGGGTTTGGGGGTGGGGTCGTTTCATTCCCTCAAATGTCAATCTCTCCAATCCAACAGAGTTTTTAGATTTATTCAGCAAGCTCTATCTAGGGTTGGCTGAATAAGTACGGGCGAAGCATTCGGATAGAAAATCTACCTTTTCACCGATAGGTTATTGTCCGAATGCTTCGCCCCTACAGGACGCGGGCCGATGAAGACGCAAGGTTTTGAACGACGATTCTCTCAAAATCTTGCAC
>NZ_JADBUB010000211.1:0-6684 GCF_020245865.1 Microcystis sp. M169S2 | reverse complement strand
TTCAGTTTTTTCTTTGTCAGTAAGGGTGTCAACAAGGAATATTACAAATTGTTAACCGAGTCTTGAAAGCCTTGTGCTACAAAGGTTTGAAATGTTAAGAAAGATGTGACTAAAGGACAGCTTAATAAGGGGGGCATCTGACAACTTTTAACGCCTACCTACTTAAGATTGAGAATATCAATGCCAGAGTTTGTAAGGGTTTAACTGGTCTAGAGTGTATCAGACTTATCTGAAATGACTATAAGTTGGTCATAATAACTACGGCGGATTCAGGATTGGTCTGGTACATTCTCCACTAAGGAATTAGCTGTGCCAGACGAATAAAGCAACCGCCGTAATTTATTACGCTTCCAAGGCCGCTCAGATCAGCAAGAAATTGCTGCTGACCAGGTTGGGGAAGACCGCGTTGGCCGACGCCACATCCGAGGGAAAAGCTGGATTGAAGCGGTTCAGGTTGGCGATCTGCGTGACCGCGAGAACGCCAGTGCCGTCGGGATCAAAGAACAGATCACCGTTGGAGAGGTTATAGATGAAGCGCTGGCTTGCCGTGTTGGCCACCGTCGCCCCGGCCTCCGCCCGCAGCTGGGCTGCGGTAAGGGTGGAGCCGCTCAGGCCTGCGTAGACGTTCTTGTCGAAGACCAGTTGGTCCAGACTGGAGTTGAAGTCCCGCAGTTGATCCACCCCATTGAGACCTGGGGCCTCGTTGAAGGCGAAGAGATCCTTTCCTCCCCCCCCTGTGATGATGTCGTTCCCCTGGCCGCCGATGAGGGTGTCGTTACCCGCCTGTCCCTTCACCTGGTCGTTGCCCAGCGCACCGGAGATCAGGTCGTTGCCATTGCCGCCGTTGAGATCATCGATGCCATCCTCACCGAAGAGGCTGTCGTTGCCCTCTCCGCCATACATATCGTCGTTGCCAGTGCCGCCATAAATCTGATCGTTGCCGGCATCCCCACGCAACATGTCAAAGCCGTTTTCACCGTAGATGGTGTCATCTCCTTCACCGCCATCGGCAAAGTCATTGTCATCGCCGGCCCAGAAGGTGTCCGCGCCTCCATCGCCCCACATGCAGTCATCCCCAGCCAAGCCCTTGAATTGATCGGAGCCGTTGGTGCCGCCAAAGAGCTCACTGGCCTTGCCCTCCCCGTTGGGACTGAACACGCCGCGGGCATCAAGGTAGTTGCCACCATTGCCGACAAGCACGCCATTCACATAGCCAGCCCTGCCCACCAGCCGTTGAGTTCCAGTGACATCCACCACCGTCTGAGTGGCCTGAAGCAATAAAGCTTCAGAAGAATAGGTGTTGAAGCTTTGCAGGGATCGCTCATAATCAGCATCATTCACCGCAAAGATCTTGTGGTAGAGATGCTTCACTCCCGTGGCAGCCATCACCATGTCGGCCACTGTCTTGCCTTTGATTTCCTCCACCAGATCCGTGGCAGCCAGCTTGCTCAGGTAGTAGGTTTCATCACCCCGCTGCAGTTGCTGCATCTGGTAGGCATAGATGAAATCATGGGTGGGGCCAAGCATACCGCCGGGGGTTTTGGCCTCTGCCAATCCCCCCAGCCAGAGGGAGATATTTTGGAAGTTCTGGTTGCCGCTGGGCGTGTTCACCGGTGCTGCGGGATTGAGGGCATCCGTGCTGCTGCCGCTGTAGAGCAGGCCCATGAAAGCGTCATCCCCCATGGCCAAATCCGCCGCAGCGGAGAGGGCGGCGGCGTAGGTGGCTGCCGCGCCTGGAGCCGAACTGGCTTGCAGTTGATTCCAATAGGAGAGATTGGCATTGCCCGAATAGCCACTGAGGATGGCATCGCGGGCGTAGGCCATGATGAACGTCTTCAACGATTCGGGATGAAGCAGATGGGCTCCAAAATCCTTCCAGCTGATATAGGGCCGCAGGTTGGCCTCCAGGGACGCCAGGTTAGCGTCAATGGCATTGTTGGCCTGCACCAACCCGGTGGTGCCCCCTGGAGAGGTGCGTACGTCACGAAGGTAGGTTTGAATCTGGCGACGGGCTTCATTGAGGGAGGTGATGCCGGTATCCAGGCCGCGGGCGATGTTGAGGGCGCCCAGATCCAAGGGCAGGCCCACCAGGGCGTTTTGAAGGGTGTTGGTGATGAATTCATCGGTGGCGTTGCCCACCTGCTGGCTCATCCCTGCGGCGATCTGCCCTGCTGTGTGGCGCGTGTAGATCTGGGGGGCGAGAAAGGCCTGCAGCAGCGGGATGTCCATCTGCCCGCCGGGGTTAGCCAGGCCCGTTTGCTGGTTCACCGAGGTGAGGGCCACGGTTTCGGTGAGCTGGGAATGGCCGAAGCGAAAGGCGCTGGAGGCGAATTCCGCCAAGATGCTGGCATTGAAGCCGGCGTTGTTGTTGTTGCCCGCATTGGCACCTGCGAATGCACCCAGGTTGGGGGTAATGCGCCGCGCGTACTCCTGCAACACATGGTGTTGGTAGAAGTTTTCATTGGCCAGCTTGGCCATTTCAAACAGCTCTTCTCCGGAAAGGGCCTGGTTATTACCATTGTTTCCGGCATTCTGGGCTAGATTGGCCTGGATCTGAGACAGGATATTGTTGTGGGTGGTGACAAAGATCTCATGCATTGCCGTGAGACCAATATTTTCATTCAGGCGCCCATCTCCGCCCACAGCGTGTTGATTCAGCCGAGAGGGATCCTTGAGATCACCGTTGGCTTTGAAGGGATCGCTACCAGCAGGCTGGGGAGCTCCTTTCCAGTCACGGGCCAGATCGATCAGAAACGCTGAACCGGCCTTGGCCAGCACCTGATTGGACGTGACATCCGCCGTATCAAAGACGTAGCTCTTCTGCCCCGTCACCTTGTCGAGTACCACAAAGGCATAGCGGCCCGCATGGGGCTGGCCCTGGGGGATGATCTCCACTAGGGGTACAGACAGCACATCGCGATCGCGCAAGGTCAGGCCAATGCGCTCGGCATTCTTTTTCAGGTCAAACCAGCGGGCGGTGGAGTTTTGCGGATCTGCGAGCAGCCGGCCCGTCAGTTCACCATTGCCCTTGTATTCCCGCATGAAAATGGCATGGCTCTCCACCGAGCCATAGACCTGGTTGAGATCAAAAAAGGCGGAGGTCTGGTTGAAGCTCTCGCCATTGCGTGGGGTGAGCTTCAGCACGCTCTGGCCGCTGCCGTTAGTGGTGGTGGAGGCAACCACGCCGGTGAAGGCCGCCTTGCTGTTGATGGTGGTCACTATATCGTTGAGGGTGGCACCCGCACTGATCACGATCAGCTGCTCATTGAGTACCAAGGTCCCCCCACTGGTGCCAGTGAAGCTGGTGCCGATGGCGGCGTTCTCATTGTCCACATCCCATTGGCTGGGGCGGCTGTAGCCCGCTAGGCCTAGCTCCGCCACCAGGGCATCGCGGCTGCCCTCGCCGATCTCCACCTGCACCGTGTTGGTGCGGGAGAGAGCCATGAAGTTGGTGGGCGAGCCAGGGGTGTAAAGGCTGTCTCCGGGGAGCAGGGGGATCAGCAGGCTGCCATCCTTGCCCTTGGCGAGAAAATCCATGCCGTGGTCGTTGTATTGGCCAAACAGGGCGAAAAAGCCTGAATTCGGCAGGGGATTCCCAGTATTGGAGCCATTCACCCCATTGCCACCGGTGAGAATGGTTTCATGGCGGGTGTTGTTTTTCTGGCTCACCCGCTTGCCGGCCTGGGTGCCAGCCTGGGTCCACTCCCTGGCGTAGGGATCATCCAACAACTGCAGCGCTGTCCTGCCGCTTTGATTGGAAACCAGATTGCTGATCACCCTGGGGCTGGCATCAAAGATGTGGGGATTGCTGGGATTGGCAGAGCCGCGAAGGCTGTAATCAATCGTATAGTTTTGGTCGTAGACGACCGCTCCCGTCTGGAAGTTGATCGTGAAACCACCCGTGGCTTGCGTGAAGCTCTGGCTGGTGAGACGGCGAAACAGTGTGCCTGTCGCCCCGGCCATGAATTTCGGATCTGTGGTGGACAAGGGGTAGGGTGCCGAGATGGGGGTGATGCCGCCACCCACCTGGTAACGCAATTGATCCGTGCCATCGACAAAGCGGATGCCACTGGTGGGTCTGGCGCCCGTCACACCGGGATTGAAGCCAGGCAGAACGGCGAGACGGGGATCGTTGTTCCATTCCTTGTAGACGCGATATTGATAACGGAGAAAAAACAGATCGTCGATTGTGAAAGTATCAATCACTGAATCGAAATTGGGATTTGGCATGATTTGGCAATGTGCAGTATTTTTCCTAACCCGTGTGCAACCATATTTTTAGTCTTGATTTACAAGGCTTTCAGAAATCAGCAGAGATAAAGTCTCCTTTGTAACCCTGATTCTGTCGTTTTTAGTTGCACATCGCGTTTTTTTACTCGAAAGACAATAATATAGTTTCATGGCAGAAACGTTGCATTTCCCAATAAAACTTTACATTTAACCTACCTTCCCCACTTCTTAACATTCCATTGATAATTTTCCCTAATACATTGCTTAGAAACCATTACCAGTAAGGATTATAATTATAGTGATCGATTTTTCTCAAGGTGAAAAATTGTAATTTATTCTCTCAGAAAAATCAATTATTGAGAATGGTTCTTAATAGTAGTTTCTACAATGACAGTTTTTGGTAAAAACATCTTGAGGAATGTAAAAATATATAAAAATATATGAAGATGTGCGGAGTGTCGGATTTAAGAACATAACAAACCCAAAACGCCATTTTTTCAATTGAACTGGTCACTGATTCTAGGCTAATTTAATTGCTGCCGTGACTACCTCTTCTAAAGACTCTAACCAATGAAAGTTAACATCAGCTAAACTCTGACTGAGATCGATCGCTTTGCTGTCAGCTAGGACGCGAAAAATTATTTGTGGTAGGGTGGGATTGAGAAAAGATCGGGGTTGCAAGGTTTGTCTTTCCTGTCGGGTGGCCCGGATCGTTCGTTCACCACTGCCCCGGCTGGGTGATAATGGGCTATAACTGCGGTAGTAATTGCTAATAGTCTCGATCGCTTTTTGGCCAAAGTCGGGATAACTGATAATATCAACGATAACCACTTTTAAATTAGGCAATAGTTGGAATTGTTGCAGACCAGCCTCTATTTGCTCGTTTAATTGCTCTAATTCTAGTCTTTCCTCCAGTATAAGCCATGCCGCCAGTTTTGCCCCCTTGCCTACCAAGGCATCCCAGACAGTGGACATCAAACCCTGTCCATTGCTAATCACGGCTATTCGGCCAGTTTGATCAATTATCGACCAAGGGGATTGCAATTGGGGTGGGGTCAAAGCTAGGAGATCGAGATGTCTAGCTAAAGCGGCATCATTAACACTTATTTTGCCATCTAGGGCCATCACTTCCCCAGTTTCGTTGATACCCAGGGGATTAATCTCGATAATATCGAGATCTTTGCTGACAAAGAGACTATACATTTTTTCGAGAATTTGACTGATAGACTCGATCAAAGACCCTCTTAAACCCATAGATACAGCTAATTGCCGACAGAGATAGGGGGAAAATCTCTCTTCAATGACCACTTTTTGCATGGTTTCCAGTAAACTGTCCACATCCATTCCCCCTTGACTTGCACCCAGTAAAACCGGTCTTTGCAGATGATAATCAAGTAAAATGGCTAAAAATATCTCCTGTTGCGGATTATACCTGGCTTCTGCTAAGATTACCTCTGGATATTCTCCGGCGATCGGTAAATGAAAGATAGCATGGGCAGCAGCGATCGCATCGATGGTATTAGCGACAAATTTCACCCCTCCTGCTTTTCCCCGTCCTCCCGCGCGTACCTGGGACTTGAGCACGATAGGATAGGGAATGTTTAATCTTTTTAGTCCCCCCGGTTCGTGGATTGGTTGGGAAGGTAAAATGGGGATGCCGACTTGAGCAAATATTTCCTTGGCTTGGTATTCGAGTAAATCCATAATTGATTAATTGATAAAGTGGCGATTCTCTCTTTGCTCGTTTCGGTAGCTTGGGGACTATTAACTATCATAAGTTTGTGCAGTACCACAATGATAACAATAAGGTAAATTTTTATAAGTTAACTCATGGCAATGATGACATTCTACATATTGATAATAACCGCAATGGGGACAATGAGCATCTTGATTTTTAATCGTTTTAGCGCAGTTAATACATTGTGATTTTTGTACTCGTTTTGCTGCTTGAGACTTGGTATTAAAAACAAACTTTTGCAAAAATTTAATAACAGCAAAACCGAACAAAGGGATTAACAGAATATAAACATATTGAACTAAAAATACTAAACCTCCAAAGATAGCACCGATAATATCAAAAATGAATTGTGCAATAATACCAATTTGCAAAAATTCAAAAGCTTTGAAAATTAAAGGAATGAAGAAAATAACTAATAAATGCCAACTAATTAACGCTATTAAACCATAGCCGCGACTTTGGGCATACTGATTCACTAATAACGCAATAATTATTAATGGTGCTAAAAATAAAACCTGAAAACCTAATTGAATGCTAGGATACCAAAAAGTCGCATTTTTATAACCAGCTTCCACATCATTAAATTTACTTTCATTTCTCATGAAAGCAAGTAAATTTTGACTCGATGGTTTTTGTAGTAGTTCATTTTTTAGCTTAACAATTTCTTCTTTGATTTTTGATATTTTTTTATTATTTTCCTCTAGTTTCTGTTTTGC
>NZ_JADBUB010000210.1:0-13210 GCF_020245865.1 Microcystis sp. M169S2 | reverse complement strand
TGAGTCGATGGATACTTTCTCGGAACTTGCCTTTTCTTTGATCCGCCTCAAACCCCAGAAAAACCCTTATTTCTCCAAAGGGTTAACGGCTATGAGCCTTATAAAGCAAGCTTTTTAACTGTTCTGTCACCCCTTGAGCAATTCTCAACTAGAAAAGCTAGTCACAACTGATAGCCTAACTGGGGTGAATAATCGTCGAGAGATTCTCGCCTTGGGCGAGAAAGAATTGTAACGATGTCGCCGTTATCATCGTTATTTTTCGGTTCTAGTCATCGATATCGACCATTTTAAACATATTAACGATACTTTTGGTCATCTCCTAGTGGACAAAACTTTAATTACTGTCGCTGAGGCAATTAAAAACTGTCTGCATCAAGTGGATAGTTTTGGGTGCTTTGGGGGCGAGGAATTTGTCGCTATTCTCCCAGAAACTAATCTTCAAGATGCTGATACCACAGCCCAGCGCATTTGTCAAGTAATTAACAAGTTAAATATTGAAATTAATCGACAAAAAGTGCGAGTTACTGCTAGTATTGGTGTGGCAACATTTAGCCCTGAAGATAATAATCTAGAAGCGGTGATCGAGCGGGCTGATCATGCCATGTTTGCCGCTAAAAATCAAGGTAGGAATCAGGTTAGTTTAGGTAAAACAGTATGAAAAATTTGTTATTGATTCTTGGTTTTTTGCTCTTGGGTGTAGCCCCAAGTTTTAGTGCCGATCTCGATACAATTATACGCCGGGGAAAATTAATTGTCGCTGTCAAAAATAATCTCCCTCCCCTCGCTTTCCTTGATTCTCAGGGTAATCTGCAAGGATTGGAAATCGACATCGCTAAACGTCTAGCGTCAGAAATTCTCGGTTCTGACATTGCTATTATTCTCAAACCCGTTAGTAATCAAGAACGTTTACAGGTGGTTATTGATGATCGGGTGGATTTGGCGATCGCTCGTGTGGCGATTACTCCTGCACGTCAGCGCTTAGTGGATTTTAGCCCCTTTTATTACCTCGATAGCAGCGGTTTTGTGACGAAAAACCCACAATTGCAGCGTTTAGAAGACTTAGCTAACTCTAGAATCGCTGTACTTAACGGATCGACGACAATCGCCCTTGTGCGTTCCAATTTACCTAATGCTATCCTGCGCGGGGTTGCTTCCTATCAAGAAGCTTTAAATTTACTGGAAACCGGGGAAATAGACGCTTTTGCGGCTGATAATAGCCTTTTAACTGGTTGGGTGCAGCAATTACCCAATTATCGTCAATTACCGATCCAGTTAGGGGCGATCGCTCTAGGAGTCGTTCTCCCTAAAGGTTTACAGTACCAAAGTCTCCGAGAACGCGTCAACCAAGCGATCGATCGACTAGAATCCACCGGCTGGTTAGCAGAACGGGTGAACTATTGGGGTTTACCCCTGAGAATTCGGGAAATGGGAAGATAGGGTGATGGGGTGTGGGGTGTGGGGTGTGGGGTGTGGGGTGTGGGGAGGGGGAAGTGGGGAGGGGGGAGAAGGGAGTTTTTTGCTGTGAACAGTGAACAGTGAACGGAAAACTCACATCTGATAACTGATAACTGATAACTGATAACTGACTAAATCCTGCTATAATCTGAGGGAATAAGTATAAAAATATTAATTGCTCGATCGCTAATTATGGAAGATACCCTGCCGCTTATTTACGTTTCTGGATTGCTAATTTTTGTGATTGGTTTAGGAATTTTTGTCATCGTGCAAATCTTTAAAACCCGTCGAGTAGAAGGAACCTTTAACAAGCTACAAAAGAAATTGCAAAAAGAAAAAGGTACAGCTAAAGAATACTATGAATTAGGGAGTCTGTATCTCGATAAAAAACTCTATGTTCAAGCTTTGAGTTTACTACAAAAGGCTTTAAAAATGTCTGAAGAAGAAAGCATCGAACCAGAAAATCAAGCCCTAATTTATAATGCGATCGGTTTTTCCTATTTTGCCCAAGAACAATTAGAATTAGCGATTCGTAACTACAAAGAGGCAATTAAACTTTATCCTCAATACTCGATCGCTCTTAATAATCTTGGCAATGTTTACGAAAAGAAACAAATGGCAAAAAAAGCTCTCGAAACCTACGAAGAAACTCTCAAATTTGATCCTAATAATACCGTGGCGAAAAAGCGCACGGAATCCCTGCGTAAACGCTTCGCTGAATCGAAATAGTTTTGACTACTGATCAAATTCTTTTTAGAGATCGAAGAATCTTCGATCTCTTTGTTTATTTCAAGCCATAAAACAAGACAATTAAACTAGGGGTTAAAATCGTCAAAATTAAATTTAGGGGCGCACCCAAACGGGTAAAATCGAGGAATTTATAGCCCCCGGGGGCATAAACCATAGTATTAGTTTGATAGCCAATCGGTGTTAGATAACTATTAGAAGCAGCAAAGGTGACAGCATACATAAAAGCCAAAGGATTTAAACCCAAAGTTTTCGCCACTTCCACGGCGACGGGAATCATTAACACCACGGCAGCATTATTGGAGAGGATTTCAGTTAAAAATGAGGTAATTAGATAGAAGAAAACTAAGATCCAAAACCCCGAAAGATGTCCGCCGATAGCCACTAAATTATCTGCTAACCATTTAGTCGTTCCTGAGTTATCCATGGCAGTACCCAGGGGAATTAAACCCGCTAATAAAAAGATAATATCCCAACGAATGGAACCATAGACTTCCCCGGGTTTTAGACAGCCAGTAATTACCATTAAAACCACCCCAACTAAACTGGTGACGAGAATCGGTTGAATATCAAAAGCGGCAACAATAATCACCAACAAAGTAATCATTAAAGCAATAATGCCCTTATCCTGTCGCAGTGATTCGATATTTTTTTCTTCTAAAACTAATAATTCTCGCGTGGTTTGTAAACCAATAAAACTCTGTTTTGGTCCTTGAACTAAGAGCAAATCACCAAACTTTAAAGGAATTTTTCCTAATCTTCCTTGCAGTAATTCCGAACCACGCCGAATCGCCAAAACCGTGGCGTTATAACGCTGACGAAATTTCAAATCTTTTAAAGTTGTCCCAATTAAACGGGAATTAGAGAGAATCAAAACCTCGGCTAATTTTTCCTCACCTGTAGTAATTGTCGATTCAATATCTCCTTTCTGAAATTTGAGATCAGCAAAAATTTCTAAACCCCGTTCATCTTTAATCTTTAATAATTCTTCCCGACTACTGTGAACGATTAAAATATCGCCAGCATTGAGAACTTTATCGGCTAAAGGCTGGGGTAAATGTACCTTATTTCTGATTAATTCCAACACATCAAAATCGAACTTTCTTTGTAGTCCACTTTGAGATAAAGTTTGACCGATAAGATTAGAACGAGGGCTAATAATTACCTCACTCAGATATACTTTAGAACCATAATCATCGTCTAAAAATTCCCCCGTGGAAGATTTGCGATCCGGTAATAATTTCGGGGCAAAAATTGCTAAATAAATCAAACCAGCTAAAAAAGTTACTACTCCTAAAGCAGTGAATTGAAATAAGCTAAATTGCCCATAACCCAGCTTGGCAGAAATACCACTAGCGAGAATGTTTGTAGAAGTTCCCACCACGGTAATCATCCCCGCTAAAACTGTGGCGTAGGAAAGGGGAATTAATAACTTAGAAGGGGAAATTTTTTGTTTTTTACACCAATCTTCGACGATGGGTAAAAAGATCGCCACCACTGCCGTGTTATTAATAAAAGCACTAATTGGCCCCACCAATGCCCCTAGGACAAATACCTGTTGGTGGGGATTTTTACCCCCCCAAACCAACAAGCGATCGCGAATTACTTGAATCACTCCCGTGCGGGTAATTCCGGCACTAAGCACAAACATCGCCATCACTGTCACCGTGGCAGAATTACTAAATCCGGCGATACCTTCTTCGGGAGTAACTAAACCCAAAAGAATCAGGACAATCGCCACGCATAAAGCGGTTAAATCTACCGGTAGCCATTCCGCCACGAAAGCGACTAAAGCAACGACTAAAACCGTTAAAGTCAGAATAATTGGTGTTGGCATTGATTTATTTTTTCGTCATGAACCAGCGAATAAATAACTTCTCCAACTCGATCCAAACAAACATTAAGGCACTAAATCCAAAACAGATTAATAATTCCGTGCCACTAATCCATTGAGTGCCGAAGAAGCTTTGTAGGGGAGGAGCATAAATTAACAACAATTGTAGGATCGTTGTCAAGCCCACGGCAGCAATAATGTAAGGATTAGAGAAGGGATTCATTTGCACAGCTAACTGGGTATGGGAACGCACCGCTAAAGCATGACCCATTTGTGCTAAACAGAGGGTAGTAAATACCATGGTTTTCCAGCGTCCGGGATCTCCGATTTCGGGGGTTGCCTGAGTATATTGGTAAGCCCAAGCCATCATAATAATGGTCAGAATCGCAAACACCACACCGATGCGAATCATATACCAACCCAAACCGCGGGCGAAAATGCTTTCCCGGGGGCTAAAAGGTGGACGTTTCATCACATTAGGTTCAGCGGGTTCCATTGCCAGAGCCAGAGCCGGTAAACCGTCGGTGACAAGGTTCATCCAGAGGATTTGCAAGGGAGAAAGGGGTACACCGCCTAAACCGAGCAGAGGAGCCGCCGCAATCGTTAAAACCTCGCCAATATTACTGCCGAGAATGTATTTAATAAAGCGCCGAATGTTACTGTAAACCACGCGCCCTTCTTCAGTGGCAGCGACGATGGTGGCAAAATTATCATCCAGCAAAATCATATCGCTGGCTTCTTTGCTGACATCGGTTCCCGTAATGCCCATGGCGATGCCGATATCCGCTTGTTTTAGTGCCGGAGCATCATTGACTCCATCCCCCGTCATGGCGACGAATTTGCCCCGTTTTTGGAGGGCTTGTACGATTCTCAGCTTATGTTCCGGAGAAACGCGCGCATAGACGCTCACACCATCTACCTCTGCCTCTAGGTCATTCTGAGACATTTTTTCTAATTCTTTACCCGTGATCACTCGCTCTCCGGGGGCGGCAATGCCCAATTCACTGGCGATCGCCTTGGCCGTTAATTGGTGATCTCCGGTAATCATAATCGGACGAATTCCCGCCTGACGACAGAGGGCAACCGCTTCTTTAACTTCTTTGCGGGGTGCATCGAGCATTCCCACCAATCCCAACCAAACCAGGGATTGTTCTTCACTATCTTCTCTTTCCGCTTCTGGCACTTCTGTCATCGGTTTATAGGAAAAACCTAAGACTCGTAGACCATTACCCGCCATTTCGTCATTTTGTGCCAAAATACGGCTTCTTTGTTCATCTGTTAAGGGTTGACTTTCCGCCCCAACTTGGATCAGAGAACAGCGTTCGAGAATTAATTCCGGTGAGCCTTTGGTAAACATTAAATAGGCAGAATCCCCCAAACCTAACTGGGCATTCTCACAGATTACTGACATTCTCTTTCGTTCGGAAGAAAAGGGAAATTCGCCTAAACGAGGGCTTTTTGGTTCCAATGCTTCCCGATATAGTCCTCCTTTACCCGCCAACGTCAGTAAAGCTCCTTCGGTGGGATCGCCTAAAATTGACCATTCTTGCGCTTTATTTTGCAAAAGTGCATCATTACACAGCACACAAGCCGTTAAAATTGCCTGTAGTTCGGGATCACTTTCACTCGCGCCACTAAACTCCCCGATGGGCGCGTAACCTTCCCCCGTGACAGTAATGACATGGTGGGAAGTATTGACTTTCTGCACCACCATTTTATTTTGAGTTAAAGTTCCAGTTTTATCGGAGCAAATCGTCGTTACCGAGCCTAAAGTTTCCACTGCCGGCAATTTACGGATTAAAGCTTGTCTTCTCACCATTCTCTGGGTTCCAATTGCCAAAGTCACCGTCACCACTGCCGGTAAACCTTCGGGAACAACCGCCACAGCCATACTAAGGGAGGTTTCTAGTAATGACTCAAAAAACTGCCAACCGAAGCGAATTACGCCCCCAAGCACGACTACAGCCACTAAAGCTAGGGAACCACTCACTAAAACGTTACCTAACTGCGACATTCGCTGCTGTAGGGGAGTTGGTTCACTTTCTACTCCTTGCAACAAAGCGGCGATTTTACCGATTTCCGTATCCATTCCCGTCCTGGTAATCGCCACTTTCCCCCGTCCTTGTACTACTTCTGTACCCTGATAGACGAGGTTAATGCGATCGCCTAAAGAGGCATCTTCAGGTAAAACCTTCTGTGCTTGTTTATTCACCGATTCCGCTTCCCCCGTGAGGGCAGCTTCGCGAATTTGCAGGTTTTGTGCTTCTAATAATCTGCCATCGGCGGCAATTTGTACCCCCGCTTCCAGTAACATGATATCCCCGGGGACAAGTTCCTTAGCCGCCACTTCAAAGGTGCTACCATTACGGATAACCCGGACTTTCGGCGAGGATAACTGCTTAAGGGCGGCTAATGCCTTTTCTGCCCGACTTTCCTGTAAATATCCTAAAATACCGTTTAAAATAACAATCGTAAAAATAGCGATCGCATCTTTGGGAAATTCCCCTTTTTTCAGATCCAAAACCGCCGAAACCACCGCCACGGCAATCAGCATCACTAACATAATGTTAGTAAACTGTTCCCAGAGAATCATTAACGGGCTACGTCCCCCCGTTTCTTTTAGTTCATTTAACCCGAAAATATCCTTTCTTTTAACAATTTCGTCCTCGATTAAGCCGGTTTCCCCATTGGTTCTCAGTATTTCTAGGGTTTGTTCGCCAGTTAAATTATGCCAAGCACGATTATTCTCTATTTCCGAGACTTGAGGTGACGTAGTGGGAAAAGTCATAGCGATCGATTGAAGAGGGTGTACGCGTGAACTAAAAAGGTAAGCGAATTAAGCTAATTACATATCACAATATCAGTTATCAGTTATCAGTGACCAGTAAGCAGTTATCAGTGACCAGTAAGCAGTTATCAAGGAAGTGGGAAGATAGGGAGAAGGGGGAAAAAGCTGAAAAGCTGAAAAGCTGAAAAAAATGTAACGAAATGTGAAGTATAATAGCGAATGTGATAAAGACAAGACATTAGAGAGTAGATAGGAAACGATGCGAGTTGCGATCGCTGGTGCGGGACTAGCCGGATTATCTTGTGCGAAATACCTTGTCGATGCGGGACATACGCCCATCGTACTGGAACGTCGCGATGTATTAGGGGGAAAAATTGCCGCTTGGAAAGATGCCGATGGGGACTGGTACGAAACCGGTTTACATATCTTCTTTGGCGCTTATCCCAATATGCTGCAATTATTCAAGGAATTAGGCATAGAGGATCGCCTACAGTGGAAAGAACACTCGATGATCTTCAATCAGCCGGAAAAACCGGGGACTTATTCGCGGTTTGACTTCCCTGATATTCCCGCCCCAATTAACGGTATTGTTGCCATTCTTCGCAATAATGATATGTTAACTTGGGAGGAAAAAATCAAATTTGGACTCGGTTTACTCCCTGCCATTGTTAAAGGACAAAGTTACGTCGAGGAGATGGATAAATATTCTTGGTCAGAATGGCTAGAGAAACAAAACATCCCTCCTAGGGTAGAAAAAGAAGTGTTTATCGCTATGTCGAAAGCCCTAAACTTTATCGATCCTAACGAGATTTCCGCCACGATTCTACTAACAGCCCTCAACCGCTTTTTACAGGAGAAAAACGGCTCAAAAATGGCTTTTCTCGACGGTTCACCCCCGGAAAGACTCTGCCAACCTTTAGTCGATTACATCACCGCTAGAGGCGGCGAAGTGCGCTTAAATGCGCCTTTAAAAGAGATTCTGTTAAATGGAGATGGCACAGTTAAAGCCTTCTTAATGCGTGGTTTAGACGGTGGGGAAGATTATCTTTTTGAAGCCGATCTTTATGTTTCGGCGATGCCTGTAGATCCTTTAAAAGTTTTACTGCCTAAACCTTGGCAAGAAGATAAATTCTTTCAAAAATTAGAAGGATTAGAAGGAGTTCCCGTCATTAATTTACACCTTTGGTTTGATCGCAAGCTAACCGACATCGATCATTTATTATTCTCCCGTTCCCCTTTACTCAGTGTTTATGCTGACATGAGCAACACCTGTAAAGAATACGCTAACCCCGATCGCTCGATGTTAGAATTAGTTCTCGCTCCTGCTCAGGATTGGATTAGCAAATCCGATGACGAAATTATCGCCGCCACGATGAAAGAACTAGAAAAACTCTTTCCCCAACATTTTACTGGCGATAATCCCAGTCAATTGTTAAAATACCATCTGGTGAAAACTCCTCGATCGGTTTATAAAGCCACCCCTGGCCGACAAGGTTATCGACCTTCTCAGAAAACTCCGATCGAGAATTTTTATCTCGCCGGTGACTATACCATGCAAAAATATTTAGGAAGCATGGAAGGAGCGGTTTTATCGGGGAAATTAGCGGCGGCAGTGATCAGCAAAGATCACCCCGCAGCACCCCTAAACCCGAATAAAACCCAATCCACACCAGTGTCCAGCGCTCGTTAATTCTCTGGCTAGGGACTAATGACGAAAATGGCCTTGAGTGAGACAATGCTATATCATTAGCCACAGTTCGCCGTTAATCTAAGTCAATCATTCCGCCCCAGCAGAATGCTCCAATTGCCAAAACCGACCCACCCCACCAAACCCCTCGTCTCCCTTGCGGAGTCCTACGAACTCTGTCGCCGGATTACAGAGAAGTATTCCAAAACGTTTTATCTCGGTACTCTCCTGATGCCGAAAGCAAAACGTCAAGCGATCTGGGCAATTTATGTCTGGTGTCGTCGTACCGATGAACTGGTCGATGGTCCCCAAGCCCGGTTAACTACCCCTGAAACCCTCGATTTATGGGAAAAACAGCTAGAAACCGTCTTTTCTGGGGTTGCCCTTGAGGATGCCGATGTCGCTCTCGTGGATACTCTAGAAAAGTTCCCCATGGATATCCAACCCTTTCGGGACATGATCGCCGGGCAACAGATGGATCTCTATCGCAGTCGTTATCAAACCTTTGATGAACTAAAACTGTACTGCTATCGGGTGGCGGGAACGGTGGGGTTAATGTCCAGCGCGGTGTTAGGATTGGAAGATGGCGATCGCTCGGCTCCTTGGCGACGCAATCAAAGCGTCTATATTCCCCAAGAAGAAGCGATCGATCTCGGTATTGCCAATCAATTAACCAATATTTTGCGGGATGTGGGGGAAGATGTCCATCGTGGGCGGATTTATCTGCCTTTAGAGGATTTAGAGCGTTTTAACTACAGCGAAGATGATTTACTCAAAGGGGTTAATGATGACCGTTGGAAGGCGTTAATGCGCTTCCAAATTGAGCGGGCCCGTTATTACTACGATTCCGCCGAAAGGGGGATTCGCGCCCTTAATCCCGATTCCCGTTGGCCGGTTTGGGCGGCTTTACTGCTTTATCAAGGCATTTTAGACGTAATTGAAGCAAATAATTACGATGTCTTCGCCCGTCGTGCCTTCGTGCCTTTAGCCAAGAAAATGCTCTATTTACCCGTGGCTTGGCTGCGATCGCAAGCCTTATAAAAATGCGACGGGTTTTGTCGCTCACCGACTCCACCCGTCAAATCTTACCTAGGGTTTGCGGCAAAAAGTTTTTCGTGGGGGCAGGGTGTGGGGTGTGGGGTGTGGGGTGTAGGGTTTTACCGATTTTGAGGGGGTCAATTACCCAATTTTCAGGGAAAAAGTCCCTGAATTCTCCCCCCGATCACTCCCATATCCGGTACTTTTCGATTTCCCAAAAGTCTAAAAGTCTTACCCAACAAGGTTTTTAGATTTATTCAGCCAACCCTAACTATTAAGTTTTCCCAATTCAGCTGCTTAACTTGGGTTTGGTTTTTCAGCGTGATTTAGGAGTCACCAACCAGAAAGGTCCAGTTTCCGTGCAGGGAACATCTCGATCGGTGTCGTAAACCACAAGGCCATCTTGCCGATCCAAAACCAAGGCTTCTCCTAGACGGACGTAGGATATAAACGGGCCAAGATAGCGGACAACAGGCTCATCGCTACAGGCTGGCAACACCCTCTCGTTAAAATACTCCCACCCCACATCCTCGACGCTTTCATAGTAGCGGATGCTGAGATCGTCGATCACTTTCCCCGGAAAGCGGTCTTGGATAGCTGACCGGAGAAATTCTGGCAGCGGTCGATCGGGCGATAATAATATTCCAGATTTCATGGCTTTTCCCCCTAAAACTAAAGGAAGCGGGAAACTCTGACAAATGCCTCCCCTATCGTGACTATTCACTTCCGCTCCCCACCCCGCCAATTTTTTACTAGGGATGGAAGCCAGCGCAGGGAGTCCCTTTGTATTTATTGTAACAAATTTCTCCGCAAAGGTTCAGGGCGATACGGTGAGAACAGTTTTTCTTGATTTTTCGTTACAAAGATTGACAAATTTATCCTTTTATTTTGGCGATAATAATAATTACCCGGCGACAAGCCAGAAAAAATAATGGAAACAGGGAAAGACGGACGAGACTGGGACTAACTAACTGGCAATAATGATAGCGAGAAAAGAAGTGGTTTAGTAGTGTCGAATTCTCGTTCCCAATCATTTAGGAGGTAAGAAAGATGACAATTTATGTCACCCGCGAGGGAAATAAACTGGTGGCCGATTCCCCACTGGAATTGGTGGAAAAATTACAACAATGTCAGGGTAGAATGACGGAAACAAGACAGGATTTCATGACTCGGATGGCTGCACAGATGGTGGCCAGCCAAGGCGTTACCGTTCCTATCACCGATCCGGAGAATTTTATCGCCGAGCTAATCCACAACGATTTTCTGAGCGTGGTGGACAGTATTGACGGCTAAAAGTCGGCCGGGGAATTGGCGGCAAAACTTAGCTCCTAGAGTCCCTAATACTCAACCCCGCTACCCTAGGTCAAAAAGCAAAATTTCCGAGTCTTCTAGGGATTGAATAGCCAAAGAGGTTTCGTCGCTAATTGCCGCTCCATCTCCCGCTCGTAAATGCACGCCATTCACGGTTATTTGCCCTCTAGCCACCTGTAACCAGCCATAACGACCGGGTCTTAAGGAATGGGTGAGGGACTGGCCTAGGAGCAGAATTCCCGCGTAGAGATTAACGTCTTGATGGACTTTAACCGCATTACCGGCACCGGTGGGAGAGGCGATTAATCGTAGGGTATGGGGAGAAAATTTGATCGCTTTTTGTTGATAACTGGGTTCTAGATTTTTTTGGTCGGGAATAATCCAAATTTGCAGAAGATGGAGGGGATTAGTATCAGAATAATTAAATTCACTGTGTTTTATCCCTTTTCCCGCGCTCATCCGTTGAATTTCACCGTGTCGAATCACGGAACCCGTGCCGAGACTGTCTTGGTGTTCTAGTTCTCCCGCCAAAACATAGGTTAAAATCTCCATATCCTGGTGTCCGTGGGTGTGAAATCCTTTTCCCCCAATCACTTTATCACAGATGTCGGGGTAAAGACCCTCAATTTTACAGACGGGATGAAACCCCGACCAGAATAGAACCGCAAAGCACGATTAAATCCTTGACAGTTTAGCATTACATAGTTTAACATAGTACATATAGTCTGGTAAACAAGATGTTAAAAGCGTTTAAGTACAGAATCTATCCGACAAGCGAGCAATCAGTTTTGCTTGCCAAGTCGTTTGGCTGTGCTAGATGGTTTTACAATTACGCTCTAAACTTGACATCCGAAACTTACAAGCAAACTGGAAAAGGATTAAGCAGAGACGAAATAATTAAGCTGCTGCCTTCCCTAAAAAAGGAGTATGAGTGGTTAAGCGAAGTACCATCGCAGGTATTACAGCAAGCCGCTTTAAATCTTTCTAGTGCTTTCCTTAATTTCTTTGAAGGTAGAGCTAAATATCCTAACTTCAAGAAAAAGCAAAATAGGCAGTCGATTAGATTTCCTCAACACTGTAAGTTAAAAAATGATGTTTTGGTATTACCTAAAATTGGTGAAGTCTATTGCAAAGTTTCACGGCAACCAGAGGGAGACTTAAAGTCTGTTACGGTTTCAGTTAATCCATCAGGAGAATATTTCGCATCTTGTCTCTATGATGATGGTCAGGATTTACCCCAAAAATCATCAGAAGGAAAAGCTGTCGGCATAGATGTTGGACTAACCCATTTTGCTATTACATCAGATGGGACTAAACATGGGAACCCTAAATACTATCGTAAGTACGAACAAAGATTAGCGAGGAAACAAAAGAAACTAAGCCGCAAGCAAAAAGGCTCTAAGAATCGAAATAAAGCTAGAGTTAAAGTTGCTAAAGTTCACTCTAAAATCGTTCGTTGTCGTGAAGATTTTCTGCACAAACTAAGTCGTAAATTAGTTGACAAAAACCAAGTCATAGTGGTAGAAAATCTGGCAGTCAGAAACATGGTCAAAAACCAGAAACTAGCAAAATCAATTAGTGATGCTGGTTGGGGTCAATTCTGTACCATGTTAAAATACAAGGCTGAATGGGAAGGAAAAATCTATATAGAAGTAGATAGATTCTTTCCTAGCCCTAAGACTTGTAGTAACTGTTTAAATCGTGTTGATAGTTTGAGTTTAGATATTCGTAGTTGGCAATGTCTTAAGTGTGGAGAAACCCACGATAGAGACATCAATGCCGCTAAGAATATTCGGGATGAAGGTTTACGAATTTTGGCGGTAGGGCATACCGCTACTGCTTCTGGAGGGAGAGTAAGACCAAGTAAAGGCACTGCTTTTGCAAGGCATCTCCCCGTGAATGAAGAATCCCTCGCATGAGTGCGATGGGAGTGTCAACCTCGTTGATAACTCTGAGACTCCTCAAATTAATCTGTTGCGGATTATAATATTGGGCAAAAGAAAAAGTATGATAGGTATCCAACCAACCATAGTTAGCGTGGCCTCTTTCCTCAGCTTTGCGTATAGTAATCATCAGTTTTCCTCTTTTTTATCTCTATATTCCTAGTCTATAAAATATTGCCAAAAATGATAAGTAGGCCCTTAAAAGTCAGATAGTTACCTTGGGGTAATCATCCTGGCAATGTTCTTAAATTTTAGAGATTTTGACTTATATAGCGGTATGCACTTGCATGAGGTACAATAGAAGAGGACAATAAATTATAGACCTAGGCAGGAGCCACGACCCGATGAAGCCCTATTCTTTAGACTTGCGACAAAAGATCATCGAGACCTACGAGGAGAATAACCTC
>NZ_JADBUB010000021.1:0-10282 GCF_020245865.1 Microcystis sp. M169S2 | reverse complement strand
ACAATTCCTCTACTGCAAGACCTCGGTTTAACCCCGCAACAAATCTCGGAACGCTTAGACTTGAATCTGGAAACAGTGCTTAACTATTTGGCACAACAGCAACAATGATCAATCCTGTTTCAACAGTCTAGAAAAACAGCAATTGCTAAGTAGAATGGATAGTAGTGAATTAGTGACCTTTAAGCTATCAGCGATAACTCGATGAATAACGACTTATTGACTTTCTTCTTTTGTGTTGCTCTTCTCATTCTCTATCTAGTTTTTTCAGCTTTAACCGAGATGGGAACAAAATGGCCTTGGACAAAAAAATAAGAGAAATACTTAATCGATGTGAGTAAACATAACACAGGCTAAGGGATTCGGTCATTGGAAAAATTCTCGAGATTTGCTATCTAAAAAATTAACTCGATCGCTCTACTGATAAAATATGAAACTAATTGGTGATATTTCCCCGAGTTTGGATTTATTCTTGTTGCTTTTTTTCTGGCATTGTCTCATCGGTGGCATTGCTACAGTCATCGCTATCAATAAAGGCTATCCAAGATTAAATTGGCTAATCTTCGGACTTCTGGGAGGAACCTTTACCTTTTTTATCGCTCTTTTCCTGAAAAAAAATACCAAAATTTAAGGAATAATATGGCTTGATCATCCTTTAATAGTTCCCATCAACACCTCTAAATCTTCTGCGTCTAACTCCTCTGGGATACCATTGCGAATTAATTCCGAAAAATCCTCATTGGGAACCATAAAACATAGTGCATAAAGTCTTCCGTCCCCCACATTTCTAATCTCGTGAATACCCGTGGGACGGACTAATAAACTATCCCCTGGACCGAGGGGAATCGGTTTACCATCACAGATAGCCATTCCCTCCCCTTTGAGGATAAAAAACATTTCTACAGCAAAATGATGACGATGGGTAGGGGTGCAACCGTGGGGATCGAAAATTTCCACACAGACGGTCAAGGAATCCCCCGCTACGGTAGAATCAAAGACGATCGCTAAACGATTCGTATCCCCAGCGCTAATGCGAAAAACTTGATAATCCCGGGGAGATCGAATCACGGGTAACATACAATGATCGCTGGTTAGTTGGCTATTCATCGCTAATTTCGATCGAACTGTGGATGATTCTAAGACTAGCAAAAATTTTCAACTTCGCTCGATTGCGTCCACCACTTTACTCACATCTACGATCGCAGCCACATCATGAACCCGCAGGATATCGGACCCCTTAGCGATCGCTATGGCACAGGCCGCCGCCGTTCCGAAAACTCGTTCTTTTGGGTCATCTTTGCCTGTAATCTCGCCGATAAAGCGTTTTCTCGACAATCCAATTAAAATAGGTAAATCTAAATCCCGAAATTGCCCTAATTCTCGCAATAACTCAAGATTTTGTCGTCCAGTTTTGGCGAAACCAATCCCCGGATCGATGATAATATTTTCCCTAGCAACACCCCACTGTAAAGCTTCCTTAACGCGATTCTGTAAAAATTCTTTAATTTCCTTGACTAAATCATCATAATGTGTTAGAGATTGCATGGTTTGCGGATTGCCCCGCAGGTGCATGAGGATGATGGGAACGGCCAATTTAGCCACCGTAGGCAATAATAGGCGATCGAAGGTTCCCCCAGAAATATCATTGATCAAATCGGCCCCGGCGGCGATACCTTGGGCTGCTACGATCGCCCTAGTGGTATCGAGAGAGATAGGAATAGAACTTTGTTGTCGAATAGCGGTGATTACGGGGATAACTCGCGATAATTCTGCTTCTAGGCTAATTTCTTGCGCTCCTGGACGGGTGGATTGACCACCGATATCGATTATATCAGCCCCGGCCTCGATCATTTTCATCGCCTGTAGCAGGGCATTTTCAACATTGTCAAATTCTCCCCCATCACTAAAACTATCGGGAGTAACGTTCAAAACACCCATGATATAGGTGCGTTTTCCCCAAGCAAAAATATGTTCACGAATTACCGTTAAATTAGACATAATACTAAATCCTGCTGAAAAAGTAGATGAATTATGAATTATGAAGTGGGGAGAATAAATCAAAATAATCTCCTGATAACTGATTACTGATTACTGATAACTGATTACTGATTACTGATTACTGACGGTGATAGTTAATTTTTAGGTAGAGAAGAATCTTTTAATTCAAAATAAGCTTGTACTTCTTCTTTCCAGAGTTGAAATTTTTCTTGAATTAGTTGATATTGACTGGCAAAATCGAGGGGCAAATCAACGAGATTGGTATCGATATCGGATTGCACTAATTCCCGTTCGATCAGGGTTTCTCGGATAAATTTTAAACATTCTTGTCTCAAAGTTTCCGCTTGGTCAATAATTAGCTGGACTTGATTAATTGCTCGATCGTACAATGGGGTTTGTGAATGAAAAATTTCGGAAGATGCGGCCAGATTTCGCAGTCTATGTAATTGATTTTTCTTTTCTACTAAACTGGCAATTTTGGGGTTAATTTCAAAAAGCAAGGTTTTCACAAGAGGAGCCAAGCGGCGAGTGTTAGTATAATCGTAGTTATTAAAGTCTGATTTAATCAGGTGTACTTGTTGTAAATCGACGGTAATATCGTGGAATTGGATCTCGGTTTCGGTGATGGTGGGATGAATTGTTTTAACTTTCCACGTGGTAACGGAAGTCAACTGATGGCGATCATTATTAACCATTTGCTGCTCCATTTTCAGCACATCGAGGGGAATGCTATAAAGTTTTTTCTCAGGGATATAGATAACATCGCTACCGAGAATGCGATCGATTTTAGGACGACGGTATAAATAATGATACAGGAATCGATAAAAGCTTTTACTGCCTTGAAAAATCTGGACTAATAACCAAATTTTCCAGCTGAATAACCCGCTGAGAAAGCGTCCGAATAGATGGGAATTCGAGGAGGGGTTATTCATGAAATTCCGTTATCAGTTATCGGTGAGGAATCGGAGGTTTGGTTCTTTTCAGCGATCAGTAAATAGAAAAGAGTAATCAGGGATAAAGATAAAGATAACTAACTAATTAACTCAAAACTTACATCTGATAACTGATAACTGATTAAGGACGTTCTCCGGGTAGATTTTTTGAAGATGTTGGTTTCGATCTTACCTGTTGACGACCGTTGCGGATAACTTGTAACATTTGCCCTAATTGTCGATCAAGATCTTCTAAAACCGCTTCAGCATAGTCGTCAGCGCCTTTTTGAATTTCATGACATTCAGCTTGGGTTTTTTGTCGTAACTGTTGTACTTCCTGCAAGGTGCTGTGACGCATCTGTTCGATTTCATCGAGGGTTTGTTGTTGCAAGGATTCGCATTCCTGCTGAACCCGTTGACGAATTTGGGCCGCTTGCCGTTCTGCTTGTTGAATAATACCAGACTCGTCGAGAATTTGGGCGGCTCTTTGTTGAGCGGAACGCAGGACTTGTTGAGCGTATTCCTCCGCTTTAGTGATAATTTCCTGTTCTTCCTGTAAAATGGCTAAAGCTTTCTGTACTGCTGGTGGCACGGTTTCATAGATGAGATCGATCTGTTCGGAAATCTGTCCCTCATCGATCATTGTCCAACGGGTGAGGGGGATATGGAAACTATCAAAAATCATCTCTTGCAGACGCGCCAAATCCTGATAGATATCGAAATCGACGGGTGGACTGGGAACCCCACTATTAGAAGTGTTAGGTACTGCTTTTTTGGGATCATTAGGTTCTCGGCGCGCCATAGGTTCAGATCGTCCTCATTACTGTATTTTAGTATGTTAACTGTAGTATGAGTAAATATCCCTAGAAACGTTTTCTGGGACTAGATGGGTGACAGAGCCACCGAATTGAGCGATTTCTTTAACCACGCTACTACTTAAAAAACTATATTCTTTAGTGGTGGCTAAAAAAACCGTTTCGATTCCTTCCCAGAGAGTTTTATTGGTGTGTGCCATTTGCAGTTCTTTTTCAAAGTCCGAGAGAACCCGCAACCCCCGCAACAGCACCTTAGCACCTTTCAATCTGGCATATTCAACCGTTAATCCTGAAAAACTGTCTATCTCAACGTTTTTCAGGTGTTTTGTACAGTAGCTGATCTGTTCTATGCGTTGTTCGACGGTAAACAGGGGGTTTTTATGGGGATTGCAGAGAACTGCCACGATTACTCGCTCGAATAGTGGCACACTGCGTTCGATAATATCTAAATGACCGAATGTAACTGGATCGAAGCTGCCGGGGTAGATGGCGATCATTTCTCAACCTGCACACCTCGCCAAAAAGCGATATATCCTTTGATATTTTGGGCTTTTGGCTTAGGATCGGGATAATACCAAGCGGCATCTTTATTGTCCTGTCCATCTACCCTGAGAGTATAGTAACTAGCCTCTCCCTTCCAAGAACAAATTGTATGGGTGTTACTGGGTTGAAAATATTCAGCTTTGATGGTATCGGGGGGAAAATAGTAGTTCCCCTCGACAATTTCACAGTTATCGCTTTCCGCTACCACTGCACCATTCCAAATCGCCTTTGCCATGACACTAACTCCTAGTTCTGGTTCAAAATTATCTTACAACAGAGTTTGTAAATGTTGAACCAGTTGGTTAACCTGCACCACTCCCTCGATTCGATCGATCGGTTGACCATTTTTAAAGACTACTAAAGTCGGTAAAGCTTGAATACCGTACTTAGTAGCTAAATTAGGATATTTGTCTGTATCAATTTTGACAATTTGTAGGCGATTTTTGAAATACATTCCCGTTTGTTCTAGAATCGGAGCCATCATTTGACAAGGACCGCACCAAGTGGCATAGAAATCCACTAACACGGGAAGATTAGTGGTTTGCAACAGTTCCTCAAAACTGGAAAACTCTTTTTTGACTGCCATAAATTGTCACCTCGCCGGAAAAATAGCCTTTTTCCTACTATAGCTTTTCTACTGAAGGGGTGACAACGAGGTTGAAGTCTAGGCTGGGTGTGGGGTGTGGGGAAAATCTCCTCGCTGTCAGCCGTCAAATTCATTAACTTACTTAAGCTTAAACCTGATTCTCTCGTCCTCATTTCGGGGAAAGTCTCAAGGTTTTTCCCTACACCTTACCCCCACACCCTGTTTCACTTTCAATCTGCTTGTCACCCCTTGAGACTTTTCTTTTTCTAGATGTTCCTTGATTTCTCCAGAGCAGTCATCGATCGCCGGGAAAATGCTAAGTTAAGTAAAGACTCGACAGCCAAATCTCCATGAACATCCTAACCAAGCTGCTTTTTCCCGAAACTAAAACCCCAGAGCAAGTAGGTTCACCGCGAGTACAGAAAAGCCGCCGGGGAATCGAAACTAAATCCGCCGCAGAAATCGTTATTATGCGACAAGCGGGTAAAATTGCCGCTACAGTCCTCAAAGAAATTGCCCAGATCGCTCAACCCGGGATGACGACGGCGGATCTGGATGCTCATGCGGAAAAACGTATCCGCGCAATGGGTGCTACTCCCAGTTTTAAAGGTTATTATGGCTTTCCTGCCTCGATTTGTGCCTCCGTCGATAACGAAGTCGTTCACGGTATCCCTAGCCCGAAAAAACGCCTCAAGGCCGGTTCTGTGTTAAAGGTAGATACGGGGGCCTACTACCAAGGTTATCATGGGGATTCCTGTATCACGATCGCGATCGGTTCCGTCTCTCCCAAAGCCGAAAAATTAATCCGTGTGGCGGAAGAAGCTTTATATAAAGGCATAAATCAGGTAAAAGCTGGCAATTATCTGCTCGATATCGCAGCAGCGATCGAAGATCACGTTCAAGCTAACGGTTTCCAAGTAGTAGAAGATTTTACCGGCCATGGAGTCGGCAGAAATCTCCACGAAGAACCCTCGGTATTTAATTTTCGCACTCATCAGTTACCCAATGTCAAACTCCGCGCCGGGATGACTCTGGCAATTGAACCAATTGTCAATGCGGGATCCAAACATACCAGAACTTTGCGCGATCGTTGGACGGTGGTGACGATGGATAATGCTCTCTCCGCTCAATTTGAGCATACCGTCTTAGTAACCGCCACAGGTTACGAAATCTTAACCGATCGCAATAACCTATAAAATTGTCTATAGATTTTTTGCTCCGGAATCTTAATTGAAAATTTATTTAGTGGCAGGATTTAGTCAAAATGTTTAAAAATATCGTTGTTGCCTTAGATTGTGGGGAATCATCCCATCGAGTCCTTCATGCTTTGAATTCCCTCTCTCTAACGGCAAATTCTTCCATCATCATCACCCATATTCTTGGTAAGGAGGGAGATGAATCGGCAGTGGATCGCCCTCACCCCTCCCGTGAGATCATTGAAGATCAATTGCGCTGCTATCAATCCCAGATTGCTACCCCTAGTGAAATCGAGGTCATCTTTGGCGATCCAGCGGAGGAAATTATTCGTTTAGCTAATATCTATCATGCTGATCTGATCGTGATCGGCAGCCGGGGATTAACGGGAGTTCAACGGGTGATCGAAGATTCTGTTAGTAGTCTCGTGGTGGCAGAAGCTACCTGTTCCGTATTGGTGGTGAAAGCATAGCAGCCAGCATTCAACTAGAAAAGGTACTCTGGCAAGAGTGCCTAAGTAGGGTTGGCTGAATAAATCTAAAAACCTTGTTAGATAAGGCTTTTAGACTTTTTTGACCTCAAAAACTGCTGACCATTGGAGTGATCGGGGGTAAAATTCCTGGACTTTTTCCCTGAAAATTAGGTAACTGACTACCTCAAAATCGGTAAAACCCCACACCCCACACCCCACACCCTGCACCCACGAAAAACTTTTTGCCGCAAACCCTAAGTAGTCTTGAGCAGCACTGCTGACTAAAATTTGCAAATCTTATTTTTCCCCGATGTTTTCCCCCATACATTCCCCAGTATTTCCCCACTCAATCCCCAGTTTTCCACAGTTTACCCAGACTTTTCCACAGGCAACAGCGGTATAATCGGCACTTGCTTCCAGAAAAAATTAATCTTGACCGTCAAAATCTCCATGGATAGATACTAAGTTACTGTTAAGTTAAGTAAATAAAATCTAGCTCTAACCCTTATTCCCTCGTAAATATTAAGTTTTTCTAAACCATTCCTTTACATCTGGTAATATTGCAACTCCCCCCAACTTGGCTCACAATAGTCCTTACTGTCCACTACAGGAGTCAGGGATTTCCCCACTTCAGATTTAGAGGTAAACGATATGAATACATCAGTCAGTATCTTGGCAGAAATCCCCGAAATTCTCCACCAATCCCTACAACAATACCTAGAAACTCACCCCGGTTGGGATCAAGATGGTGTGTTTACGGCGGCTCTGTCATTTTTTCTGCTTAATTGTCAATCCCCCGAAAGGATGAATTTTGAGGAACAAAATAGCTGTGCCAAGGTTTATCTAGAAACTTTGTTCCATCGCTCGGAGTGCTAATTCGGTGATAATAAGAGTCGGGTCCTGGTTAAAAACCCGATTTTCCCCTATGAATTCCGATAAAACCCCTAATTTAATTATTCCTCAGCTGATTATCGGTTTGGGTAATCCTGAACCCAAATATGATCGCACCCGTCATAATATCGGTTTTGAAGCTGTGGACTCATTAGCGCGGGATTGGGGGCTATCTTGGCAGGAAAATAAGCGATTTCAAGGTTTTATCGCCGAGGGTGACGGTCCCCTCCCCGGCAAAATTCGTCTTTTGAAACCCCAAACCTATATGAATCGCTCCGGGCAATCGGTGCGAGCGGTGCTGGACTGGTATAAACTAGCTCCAGAGTCGATTTTAGTTATTTACGATGATATGGATCTGCCCCTAGGCCGGTTGAGAATCCGTCTATCGGGATCGGCGGGCGGACACAACGGTATTAAATCGATGATTGCCCACGTTGGCACGGAAAACTTCGCTCGTTTACGCATAGGAATCGGTAAATCAACCGAAAAAGCGACTATTTCCCATGTTTTAGGCCGATTCACTCCCCAAGAAAACCAAGTGATCTTGAAAGTGTTAGACTTGTCCAGAAAAGCGATCGAACTTGGTCTCAAACAAGGGTTACAAAAGGCAATGAGTCTCTACAATAATCAAAGTGTAGAGATTGGCTCTAATCTATGCTGATAGCAAATAAGCCCGATTTTAGTAATGGTTATAATCGCCATTTTCGTCCAGGGTAAGAGCATCTCAATTAGGCTTGACAAAAGGCTTTCAGCACAGCCATCATATAGTTATTATCCATGGCCGCCCGTTTACTTTTTTGTGCCAGACTACGTCGGTAAGTGGATTCCTGGTTAAGAGCGTTAAGTGCTACTCGTCTCAAGAAGGCTCCCATTATGAGGGCTGTGACCTGAGCGAATCCGACATTTATCTTCATTAAAAGTAACATCTAAAATCCAATGAGCCTGATTTTCAATGCCCCAATGTTTACGAATAGCATTACCTATTTTTTGAGCATCAGCGGGGAGAGAACTGAGATAAAATTGGACTTCACAAGTGGTTTTATGACCAAGATGACGAACTCGTTTAACCATGATAATACTTTGAAGTCCTAGCCATTGAGCTTGTTGATAAAGACCGCCGAAAGCTTCTAAAGGGACAGCCCAACACCAACGTTTTTCGAGGCGATGAAGACCCTTTTCCAGACGGTAATCATAACTAAATTGAATATCATCAAATTGATGTGCTTGAGCTTGCTCAAACCAGTTTTTGACCTGAGTATAAAGAGTCGGATGATTAGCTTTAAGGGCGACAACGTAGTCAGCTTTTTTGGCTTGAATATGATTAATAATCGCCGTTTGAGTTCCCATAGCGTCTAGGGTGATAATTGCCCCTTGAAGGTCTAACAGTTCTAGTAAAGCGGGAATAGCGGTAATCTCATTGGATTTATCTTCCACCTTGACTTGTCCTAAAACTAATTTCTGCTCCCCCGTCCAAGCCGTCACTAAATGCAAGGCTTTAATTCCTTGATTAGGGTCGTAAGAACCTCTGAGACTTTTCCCATCTATGGGAACTATTTCCCCCGAAAGAGAACCGATTAAATGGGGCAGCCATTGAGACAAAACTTTGGCCAAAGCTTCCGAGTTAATCCGTTCAAAAACCCGCCGAAAAGTATCATCAGAAGGAATGCCATTAGGTAATTCTAAAAACTTAGATAACCAAGACTGCTTACTGAGTCCATAATTTTCCATGTCTTCCCAACCTTCGGCTCCTGCTAAAACAGCAATGACTAAAATATCGGTTAATAAATGTTTTTGGGTTCGGGACACTCTCGGGTCAGGAATATCTTGAAGATAAGTCAATAAACTAGCTTGAATTTCATTGATTGATGTTAAAGGAAGCTCAGGTTTTAGTTGAGCTTTATTTTCGGTGGGGAGAACGGGGGCAAAACCTTTACCCATGAGCTATTTCCTGATTAATTTTCATCAACAACAGTGAGACTAAGGCTTAATTATAAATTATACAGAGGTAGCAGGGGTTCAGTCTGGGTACTGGCAGTGCGGGACGATGCTATGGCGATTTGACTACCCTATTCAGAAATCTTTGTCAAGTACAATTTATACCAAATTAGATGAGCTTACCCTGCGATTTCAACAACCTATTCAGAAATTTTTGTCGGGTACAATTTATACCAAATTATATGAGCTTACCCTGCATTTTCGTCTATTCTCATACAGAACCCTTGCTTAAATTTTGATCGCCCTTTGCTAGATTAGGTCAATTTTTATCCTCGATATTAGCAGTTTAAGTATGATTAATCGCCAAAGTTTGCTGAGATTCGCCCACAAGTTTAATCTCATTTTATTGATAATCGCTACAGTTTTTTGTCTTTGGGGTAATGCTGCTTTTGCCCATCGTCCCCATGATGTAATTAGTCAAGTGGAAGTTTCTCCTGATTTCCAGACAGATAATACAGTATATATCTTGGTGCGAAATAACTTTTATAAATCTAGCGATGGAGGCAGCAACTGGAAAAGATTAATTCAAGGTTTAGATTATACGGGTGAATTAAGTTCCCTATCCTTATCTCCCCTCAATAAAAATATTCTCTATTTAGCTTCAATATCCGATGGTATTTATAAAAGTGAAGATGCGGGGGAATCTTGGCAGAAAGTTAATCAGGGTTTAGAAACTAACTTTATTAACTTCGTAGAAATTGCCCCTTCCGATCCCAATATATAGCACTTCTTGGAGCTATAAGGTACAATGAAAAGCAAATAGACAAATAATAGAAATCGCCAGCTTCCTATGAGACCCTATTCCGTAGATTTTCGCCAAAAAATTATCGATGTCTGGAAGAAAGAAAAAATTTCTATT
>NZ_JADBUB010000209.1:0-5134 GCF_020245865.1 Microcystis sp. M169S2 | reverse complement strand
TTAATTGAGGGAATGAATACCAAAATAAAGCTTATTAAAAGAATGAGTTATGGATTTACCAATTTTCAACATCTTCGACTTAAGCTGTTTGCTTGCTTTAATTCATAACAAAAATTAACACACGAAAACCAGAAGAGCCTCAAATTTCATAGTCTAACTCTTTTAATCTGGTAATAAAGTCACAAATCTTGTTTCTTTCGTAAGTGAGTCGATAATCCAATAGGTAGAGACTCGTAAGTTTATCCCGTGGAACTCCTGAGATAAACTTATTCTGTATTGTTACATACAGCAATGAATCATTATCGCCCTAACTCTTGTGTTGGCAATGAATTGGCAATTAATCAGAATCAATCTATAGCGTTTCGCTCAAGCCAACCTAAGAGGCTGTTGTGTTGGCGTTGAAAGCTTTGGTGTGTTCTTCTCGAATTTTATGAATTTCTTCAGCATACTTGAGAGTAAACCCGTAGGATTCCGCAGCCTTTTCCGCAGCAATGCGAGACTTAACTAAATAGTCATGGATAGACGTGCATTCCTCCGATAATCTTGTTTGAGTTTTATCTTTTTCTTGCAAAATCTCTGAGTGGATCATAAGTTATTCTCCTCTTTGAATAGTTCAAGTGGTGTGACAATTTCAGGTGTTGACAAACCAGGGCGGGCATTGATAACGCGAATATGCTTCCGTTTGTTAGCATTCGCTAGGTGGTTGCAATTCCAAGTAACGAGATATTGAATGTCGAAATAGCTGGCATAGGCAAGATGTAGAGCGTCGCCCACAAGAGACCTTGGCATGACATAGTTGGCAAGATAAAACTCGACAACTTGTTCAAGAGCAGAAGTCGGCGGTAGTAAAGGAATCGTCGAAACCAAATGAATAATTTCAGCTTTACGCGGATAGTTTCCGTTGGTTAGTTCTTGAAGCACGGCATCCGAAATATATAAATCATAATAACTGGACATCTCCGACCACCACTTCCTTGTGATTTCGGTAAAAGTTTTTAGAGCTTCACGCTCATCAAAGTAATAACTCGGAACCGTGGAATCCAAGTACACTTTTTCTTTCATGATAATAACTGATCGAGAAGACTAAATTAAAGCCTGAAGCAGCCGTATGGTAGCCCCCTCTATTCTACTATCCTATCTCTGTAACGAAGTTGTTGCACTGTCATGCTTGACCTCGATCATTTCTCAGAGCGATCGCACTTGGACTCGATCGCATTGAAACTTCTCCATTTTATCCCAAACATTAGCGGTGCGTTACACGCGCGTTAACGCACCCTACAAGATCGGCGATCGCACTAAAAAAAAAAGTAGAGCGAGTTAAAAACTCGCCCTTGATTCAGACACGGAACAATTCGTCAAATCGCTATCAAACGATAGGGCGGATAGGGAGTATAGGGAGTATAGGGAGAATAGGACGGATGAAAATCCCAGTATTAGTGGTAGGCTTAGTTCCTCCCACAATCTTGTTAATCTGTTGGTCAGCAGAGAGTTCGTCCAGATAGCTTTCTGAATCGAGGAAAAGTTCAGAACCGATGGGTCGTAAATCCGAGTCAATTTTAATCGAAGCCATGTTTTTTCTCCTGGGTCAGGTCGATAGTGGATTGATTAAAGTCAGTTTGGTAAAACCCGACCAGTAACTGACTTTCTATATAGTCGCAGATTCCCCTTGTTTTCGTCAAGCAATTTGATAAATGTTTTCAGAAAAAATAGCTGTATTTATTTCTTCTTAACCTGAGTTTGCTCTAAAAAAATAGAGCGAGTGTTGAACTCGCTCTTAATTTAGACACGGAACAAGATGCTTATAAATAATAAGCATTTTGACACTTAACTTACTACTAACGATTAGCAAGATAGCCTAAGACAAGGCCGCCTGCGAACCAAACAGTGGTGGGACTTGTTCCTCCCACAATCTTGTTAATCTGTTGGTCATCAGAAAGTTCTTCGAGATAGCTTTCTGAATCGAGAAAAAGTTCAGAACCAATGGGTCGTAAATCCGAGTCAATTTTAATCGAAGCCATGTTTTTTTCCTTGATTAAGTTAACAGTGAATTGGGTAAAACTAAACCTAGTTTGGCTTACTTAAACTTACTAGCAATTTCCTTGCCAATTTCATAGCCAAGCCAGGCAGCACCTATTGCTACAAGACTGGGACTTGTTCCTCCGACAACCTTGTTAATCTGTTTGTCAGCAGAAAGTTCGTCCAGATAGCTTTCTGCATCGAGGAAAAGTTCAGAACCAATGGGTCGTAAATCCGAGTCAATTTTAATTGAGGCCATGTTTTTTCTCCTTGGTCAGGTGGATTGATTAAAGTCAGTTTGGTAAAACCCGACCAGTAACTGACTCTTTACATAATTGCAAATCCCCGCTGTGTTCGTCAAGCAATTTGATAACGGTTTTGAGAAAAAATAGCTATATTTATTTCTTTTTAGCTAAACTAACCTGAGTTCGGGATAGCGCTATCTTATGGGACTGTGGGAAAACCTTTGCCAACTCTGGATTCTGACCCCTTTGGTTAACAGGCGATTGCTACCGATCTGGCGATCGCTACTAATCAGGCGATCGCCTGAAGGCTTAGCCCACAAGAGAACTAGAGTTCTGCTTAACCTGAACTCAGTTTAAACTAAGTATTTCCGTTAGCGTAACAGCAATAGACATCTCCAAAAATTATAACCCAGTCACAGCTTGCTTTTAGCCTATGTACTAATTAAGCAGTTCGATAGCTGAAATGTATATCTGTCGTTGCTAATTCAATTTTACTGAAAAAATATGAGGCAATTAAAACAATTTTTATTCGGGTATATTCCTTGACTAGAAAGACTTTTGGTCTTGAAATAATATTAGGTCGAGGTCTAATGAAACTCCACCAAAAATGCCAAAAATTAGCAGCAGTTAGCCGTAGCCGTAGGTTGGATTGAGCAATAATAACTCTTGTCTGTCAAATATTAGCGACGCTTGAGGGAAACCCAACTGCACCGATGTCTTGAAGAATGTTGGGGTTCCCTCAAACCATTACCTCGATCCGTTTTGTCCCAAGCATTAAATCGATCAACCCAACCTACAAGCTGTTGTTTTCGTCAAGCAGTTTAATAACTATTTTGAGAAAAAATAGCTATATTTATTTCTTCCTGGCTAAATTAATTATTTCCGTTGGCGTAACAGTAATGAAACTCCACCAAAAATGCCAAAAATTAGCAGTCCTGTTATAGAATTAGGTTCGGGGACTGAAACCCGAACACGCACAACTTGTCCTCGTCCCGGAATATAACCTTGATTAGAGATATAGATATCCCCATCAGGGCCAATTGCTAAAGCCGTCGGGAAAAGTAGTCCATCACTGATGATGGATTTGCGATTTCCCTTAGGATCTATGTAGCTTAAAAGACCTGGACTAATATCAAAATATAATGAGCGAGTGGCATATTCTAAGACATACAAGCCTCCTTGATCATCAAAGGCAATATCAATTATTTGGGTGAAGCCATCAGCATACACTTCTGGTTTATTATCAGTCCCCAAGCGAAAAATACGTGCCGCATTTTCTGGAGAAGGAAATCCCGTCAATTCTGAGATATAAAAAGCTCCATCAGGCCCAATAGCCACACTGGTAGGAACTGATTGCATGGCAATGGTTTCTCCAGTAAAGGGGTCAGTTATCGGACGTTCAGGAAAGATAGACAACAGAGTAAGTTCGCTACCATCAGTTTTAGCTTTAAAAAAAGTGTTCCCGGCCGCATCGACGATATAAGCAGTGTCATCTTTAATTAAAAAAGCATAGGGATTGCTATCAATGCCATCGTTATAGGGATTAAAAAAGCCCGAATTATTATTATCGGGATTAAACAACCCTTCATACTCAGCTAGGTCTGCTAACGTTGTCAGAGAAACCTGTCCATTGAGATTATCAATGGCGACCAGTTGTCCAAATTCAGGAACATTAAGCACTTGATCCCGTTGTTCTGGAGAAGACCCCAAACCAAAAATGGCATAAGCTCTTCCAGTGGAGTCAAATTGTATATCATGGATTCCGGTCGCATCAATAGCAGTAGAGAATTCTGGAATTGGTAAAGCAATAGACGGAAGACCTGTAACAATGCGTTCGGCTGTACCATTTTTAATGCGGGTTATCGCACCAGTGTTACCATAACAAACTACTGGTCCGTTAGGTCCGGCTCCCGGTGCAGGAATACAGGGGCCTGCGCCGCCTCTACCTGCTTCTGTAACATATAAGGCTCCATCGGGACCAAAGGTGAGACCTCGTGGACTTTCAAGTCCACTGGCGATTATTTCCAAGTTAGCCGCCTGTAAGGGGCCGCCAACTCCAAATATCGTTAAGGCTGTTCCTACAGCAACTGTCAATAATTTTTTGAGCATTGATTAATTTCTCGGTAAATATTCAGGTCTAGGGGTTGACAAAGAGAGAAAAATCAGCAGTGGGGATAAGAGAGACAACCGTATTCAAGGGGTGATGGACAGAGGCCAAAGCCTGACGGAAGAAAGTTAAAATCGAACGGCCTTGGGCGCGACAAGACTGAATCACGGTCAACAAACGAGCAGTATCGACAAAGCCACGGAAGGAGTGAGAACCACCAGCTATCTTGCGCTTAGTTAGGGTTTGCGGCAAAAAGTAGAGTAGCAATTATTGTAGGTTGGGTTGACGCAAGGAAACCCAACCAAGAGTAACCTTTGGGGTGATTGGGTTTCGCTTTTTCAGTCGAATTAAGCCATTTTCGACCCAGTATTGTTTCGCTCAACCCAACCTACGAGGCTCTATCTTATGACAGAATTTATCCGTGGGGGTGTTTTGGTGCGAACAATCGGGATTGAGATAGAGACACAGACTCATAGCCGTTTGACAAGTATGGGAAGATAAGCCCTATTATACAAAAAGAAAGCAAGCTAGGGCGACTCTAGTGGGCAAATTTTCTCTGATAATTGCTTGAAAATACCGATAAAAATAGGTGAGTTAACAAAGCGTAACCCACCCGATATCTATTTGGCTCTACCGAACCTGTTATGCAAAACTATCAACAACTCATGCTTGTAAAGCTTGTAAAATAGGGCTTTGAGTTTTTGTTAGATTGATATTTATCAACTTTAGAGCATTGCTGGACAGAGAGGGAGCTTGGGGAATTTTC
>NZ_JADBUB010000208.1:0-12544 GCF_020245865.1 Microcystis sp. M169S2 | reverse complement strand
GCAGGTGGTGGCGGTGAGCAGGGTGGGGATCATGATCACACCGAACCAGCCGACATAAAGACGGTTGTTGGTGCTGGTGATCCACTGGCAGAACTGCTCCCACAGGGAAGCGCTCTCGCGCTGTTGTAGAGTGGTGGTCATGGTTGGATAATTTCTGTATGTATTAGGTTGTCAAGGTTCGTTGTTTGACATGAGCTAATACTATCGGCTTTTTATAGTTATGTAAAGGGGTTTTAAGGAATATTTTTTTATCAATGTCATAACTTTTACTTATATAATTGATGTTCATGTAAACTAGATGCAGACAAATTCTGCAAAAATAAGCGATGATACCCGAAATTACTGCAAAACTATTGGAAGCGAAGAAGGAAAAAGGACTGAGTTTCGCTGACCTAGAAGCGATTCTAGGACGAGATGAGGTGTGGATTGCCGCTGTTTTTTACCGGCAAGCGAGCGCCTCCCTAGAGGAAGCAACGAAAATTGTGGCAGCTTTGGGACTGGGAACCGAAATCGTCGCATCTTTAACCGAGTATCCTGTCAAGGGATTGGGTCCAGTTGTCCCCACTGATCCCCTGATTTATCGTTTCTACGAGATCATGCAGGTGTATGGAATGCCCCTAAAATCGGTGATTCATGAAAAATTCGGCGATGGTATTATGAGTGCGATCGATTTTACCCTCGACGTGGATAAGGAGGAAGACCCTAAAGGCGATCGCGTTAAAATTACCATGTCGGGTAAGTTTTTACCCTATAAGAAGTGGTGAGTCCGGCCAAAGTCAACGGTAAGGGATTTCTATTCCTTGCCGCTCTTGCTATTTTTCTTAACCAAACTTAACAATTGACGGCAAAATTTTGCTTGCTTTTTTTTTGCAGATTTTGAGAGAATTTAAAATAGATTCCAGCGCTCAATCGCCCAGGAGATATAATGACGATTCAACCTCAAGAAATTTTAGAAAAGCTTCAGTGGAGATACGCTGTCAAAAAATTTGACCCGTCTAAAAAAATTTCTGAAGCAGATTGGTTTATCTTAGAAGAAAGCTTGAGACTGGCTCCTTCTTCATATGGTTTGCAACCCTGGAAATTTATTGTCGTTCAAGATCCAAAAATTCGTGCGGCACTTACTCCGGTCAGTTGGAATCAAACTCAAGTAGAGGATTGCTCCCACTATGTGGTACTTGCTACTCTTACCAAAATTGAAGTAGCATATGTCGAGAAATTCGTTGCAAAAATAGCTCAAGTTCGAGAATTAGATGTCGCTTCTCTGGAGAATTATAAGAATCTGATGGTGTCAGATTTAGTTAATGGGCCACGCTCAGCAATTGTTCAATGGTGGTCTCAGCGACAGAGTTATATTGCGATGGGAATGCTGATGGAAACCGCCGCCTTGCTCGATATTGATGCTTGTCCACTAGAAGGAATCGAGCCAGCGGCTTATGATCGTATTCTGCAATTAGAAGGTAGCGGCTATGCAGCAGTAGCAGCAGTGGCTCTCGGCTATCGCTCCTTAGAAGACAAATATCAACTGTTGAAGAAAGTTCGCTTTGATCGCGATGAGGTTATTGTCTGGCATTAGTACAATAAGACTATATCAGTTGAGGGATTGTTTATGAATCGAGGAAAACTGGTTGCGATCATTACTGGAGCGATTTCGATTGCGATCGCTTATTTAATTCTAGTGCAATTACTAGATTTTCGTGGAGAAATGATACCCGCTCCTCCACTCTTTTTGGGATTTTAGATTTTAGATTTTGGATTGCGAGTTTCCCTTGTTCCAAGGCTCTGCCTTGGAACACAATATCTAAGGCTCTGCCTTAAAATAGTATTCAGGTTCTACCTGGGAACGAGATCTTACTCATAACTGATAACTGATAACTGATAACTGCCTAACCTAAATCTCGGTCTTTAGTGACAGTAATTTCCTTAGATAAATGTCGATACCAAGTAAAATAGAGACCGATGGAAAGCAAAAGAAAAACCAAAGCCAAAATCTTCAAACTTTGCCACTGCTTGATGATTAAAACAATCCCCATCATAAAGAGGACTAATTGCCAAGGAACGGTGAGAAAAGCGGCAATGATATCCCGTTGATTTTCCGCTTTAATTTTTGCCTGTAGATTAGGTTTAACACTGTGACGGACTTCTCCCCAAAAGCCAAAAGGTCGGGTAACATTATAGAAATTTTCCATAACTAAACTATCGGTGGGAGGAGTTAACAAAGTAGCGATAATACAGCCAGCTAAAGCGAACAAACTCGGCACAAGAAAGAGAATAAGTTCCTGATATTGACTGTGACGAAAGAAAGGTAAAATTATCGCTTGTGAGGCAATGGCCGCAATCATTCCTGCTAAAGTTCCCACGGCAAAACCATAACCATTAAAGCGCCACCAATACCAACGTAATAGGAGAGGAACTGCTAATCCCACCCCTAATCCCGTGGTTAACCAACCCCAAATATCATTGACATTTTCGATATTAAAACTCAAAACTAAGCCAATTGCGACCACAAAAATCGAGGCCAAACGACCTTGAAAAACTAACTCCTGTTCTCCCGCATTTGGTTTCAAAAAAGCTTGATAGATATCTTTGACCCAATAGGCGGCACTAGCGTTGATAACTGCGTTAAAAGTGGACATAGCCGCCGCTAAAAAAGCAGCAATTAATAACCCTTTCATCCCCACAGGAATATATTGAGTAATCACCGTGGCAAGAATTCTTTCTGGATCTGTAATCGTGCCTTCGGTTAAACCGTAGTGAATACCTAAAACCGCAAAAGCTGTGACTAGAGGCCAACGGAAAGAAAGCAGAATAATCCAGAATAAAGATAATAAACCGGCATCTCGATCGCTTTTAGCGGCTAGGTATCGTTGTAACATATAACCACCGCTGCCGCTGCAACCTTCGATGATGGTTTTAACTAAATAAAAGAAAATCACCCCACCAAACAAATTAAAGATGGCATAATCTCCGGGTAAATCCAAAGTCATCGAAGGAAAAATACTAGCCCAGTCGCTTAAATTCCAAGTTTTTGGCTCCGTTGCCCCCGGAATTGCTACCGTGAAACTATCGGGAAGATTAACGGTAAAAAAGGCCACTGTCGATACATAAATTACCGCCACAAAAATCAGAAACCCTTGAAATAAATCGGTAATTACCCCACCATAAAAACCACTGGCCACTGTATAAATTAAGGTTAAAAGAATTAATATCACCGAAGCAAGACGATCATCCATACCCAGAAACTGCCCTAAAAATTTCCCCCCCGCAACGGAGAAATAACTCATCGCACCGATAGAGAATAAGAGAGTGGCGACGGCGCTAATAATTCGGGCAAAATTTCCCTGTTTTCCCGGTCCAAAGCGAAATTGCATCCATTCCGCCATGGTCATAACTTGGGCGCGGCGATTCCATTTGCCCATAAAAGCCATGAGAAAGGCCATAATTAGGACAACACCGCCCCGGATTTCGATAAATAGTCCTTTAGGACCGACCGCGTAAATTAGGGCAGAAATGACCATAGTTCCCGCTAAATCGGTGTTAGCCGCCATTCCCGACACCCCTAACATCCACCAGGGCAAATTGCGATTACCTAAAAAGTAGGATTCTAGACCTTGAGAAGCTTTTTTCTCGGCGATAATCCCGATTATTAGGGTTCCTGCCAGATAAAGCAGCACAATTACATAATCAATTAACTGCATAGTTTGGATCAATTTAACTTTCGATCGTTATAGCATCAATTGACTACGATTTCTGGCTAACGGTTTCTTTTTCTAAGATTTGCACCCGTTGCTCCAGCTTTTTTAAATCTTCCTTTAATTCAATTACTAAAGTGGCTAAACGCTGGAACAGTGGGTCACTTTCCCCGACTACTTCCCCATTTACTATACCCGTTCCCGATCGCCGTTGGGGAATGGGAGCGGCATTTTCCCCGCGGATGGTTATTCCTCGGACCTGACTTTCAAGGCGCTCAACTCGATTGCGGAGACTAATTAACTCCGATCTTACCGCCGTATCCGATTGTGCCTTGCTGGCATTAACAAAACTCAGTATTAGCAAAAGGGAGATAATCAGCATTAAAAAGCCAGAAAAAGAGATTTTAGCTAATTTCATCGATTTTACCTCCTATCTATCTGACCCAACTTAATGTTAAGAAACGTGGCTAAATCTAAAGCTTGATTGCAATTCCGCCCCCGGGTGATTAGTTGCTCAAAAGAGGATGATAAGGTAAAAAGCACGATTTTGTGGAAATTTGGCCTTATCTCTATGTATAAAAACTCAGATAAAGATTTTCTCGGAGCAGCAATCACAGCCGGTTTAGGTGCGGGAATCGTCACTTCTTTTGCCGTCAATCAAGGACAAGACATCGGTACAGCTTTAGGAATTACCGCTTTAGCGGCTGTTTGCGGTGTTATCTGCCGTCATTTTGACCTAATGTGATGCAATCTTCCTCACACCTCCAATTCTGCCGAAAAATCCCGTTTTTTCTCGTATTGATAGGGACCGAGCAGAGCTCCCCAAATTCCCTTACCACTGCTGGGATCTAGACCTTTATCGTAGGTTTTTAGGCTATGACTCGTCACCTCGAAACCCAAAGACACCTGATAGGTTGTCCCTTCATAGGTGAATTGACAGTGCTGTTCCGGTTGCGGTTGGGCGATAAACTGGTATTGATGATCAGCGAGGGTATGGACTTGGACCGCTAAAGTGCAAGTAGGCAGGAAAGTTAGGTCTTCTAAGCTAATTTTTCGCAAAATATCGGGATTTTTGCCCGCACCTTGCACGGATTTCAGGTCATTAAACATATAATGCCTAACCTCTAACCCTCCCGATTCCGAGCGCGTTAATCGCCACAGTCGCGGTCGGTAGGGTTGGTCTAAATTGATGATACTGGCTTGTTCGGCAAAAAGCGCGATGCTGTCTTCCCGAAATAAAAGCAACGGACGCAACCATAAACGCAGGTGAACGTACCACACTGGTTCTGCTTGCGCTTGCCGTTGATTTTCAAATTCACCCGCGAGATACCGACCGAAAGTGATTAATTCAGGGGTCATAGGTCAAAAAATTCTCCTTATTGCCTCAAAATTAATCCTAACACCCATATAACTCACTTTTTTGACAAAAATGACCTTCAGGCTACCAAAACCCGCTTAAACCCGGCTATTCCCCCTTTAGTGTACCAATATTCCCAGCGACCGCCAGCAGCACTAGACCAATCCTTGAGGTCAAATTTACCGCTGCCAGAGGGAGTTCCCGCGATGCGGTAGACTTTCACCGCTTGACCGTTATTATTCCAGATTAAAGGTCGATCCGGCTCCATCTGTTCGGGTAGAGTCCTGTTAGTTTGCAGAAAATAGGCATCTTGTCCCTTATCGGTGCCGTTGCCATAGACTTTGGCGATACCATTCTCATCGATCGCCAGAAAAGCTCCTTCTTCTAAACCGATAGCGTAGGCGGGCAGTTGATTGTGATTATCGTGTACATTACGGGCTAAAAAACCAAAAAGGCGACCATATCTTGTTTCGGGATGATCTTGATTGAGTCGATCCAAATGGGTATCTGTCACCACTTTTTTGAGAAAAGGAACCCGAATAAAATCACTCCGATAGAAGTCTTTAGTGTTGAAGTGAAAGGGATTATTTAATATTTCTGAACTCAGTACTCCTTCGTGAGTAGGCGCATAGTAAAAATCACCCAGAATAGCCATTCCTGCGCTGGTTCCCGCCACGGGAACTTTTTTGTCGTTGATCAGATAATTGATCGCTGTTTCCACCTTTGTGCTTTCCCACAAATCCTCGTACTGATTTTGATCACCACCAGCAAAAAAAAGAATATCGGCATTACGAATATATTCGATAACATCAGGATGATTCGCCCCTTCACGACTATCAATTGATAGTTCCGCCGCTGAGCCGATCAGGGAGGGATAATTGTCGCAAATCCAATCGGCTTGACCGCCAAGATCGCCAAAGCGCAACACTAAGTAATTACCGCCTTTAGCTCGATTTAATAACCATGTGGTCGCTTGATCTTCTCCTAACTTACCTCCTTCCGCTCCCCCGATTAATAAAATACCCGATCGATGTTTTACAGACTGAAAATTGGCTTTTCCACAACGACAAGAATAATGGAAATCTCGATCATGATTGTTGGACATGGTCTTATACCCTCTCCCCTTAGCTTACTGCTTCTATCCTAGCTTCAACTAGGACAAAATCAGAGTTTTCTACCATAAAAGTTAACAACAAAGCCGATCTATAGCTGAAATCGGTAGCGGCAAAACTCCCTAGTTTACATTCTGTTAAAAATCGTCCTATAATAATTCAAGCCTAGAAACTGGCAATTATTACTGTTAAAGTTGGGAATCGGCGGGCGATATGTTAAATAGACGTTCTTTTTTGCAAGGATTAGGTACAATCGCCTTAGCGGGGGGTTTAAGTGGCTGCGCTTCCAGAAGCGGCGATCCGAGCATTTTTCTCCTATCCGGTTCGATTCCGCCGCGATTACTAACAGATTTTCAGAAAACTATTGCCGAAAAAAAAGTCAGTTTTCAGTCGGAAAGGCAGCTGAAAGAGCTATTAAAATTGTTGGAAAAATGGTTACAAAATCAGGAGCAACCAGCCTCACAATTTCCGATTCCTGTCCCTTTTAGGGAACAAAACCCAGCGATAGGTAATTTAGTCACCCTAGGGGATGCTTGGCTAGGAAAAGCGATTACCAACGGTTTAATTCAACCCCTAGATACTTCTCAACTCTCTAATTGGTCAAAACTGCCCCTCCGTTGGCAAGAAAACATGACTCGCAATGCTCAAGGACAACCGCAAACAGAGGGAAAAGTCTGGGGTGCGCCCTACCGTTGGGGAATGACATTAATTGCCTATAATGAGGAAAAATTCGCTCAATTTGACTGGCGACCACAGGATTGGTCTGATCTATGGCGACCGGAATTAACTGGTAAAATTGCCCTAATTGATAATCGTCGCGAAGTCATCGGTTTAACCCTAAAAAAATTGGGTTATTCTTATAATTCTAGTAATTTAAAACAAGTGACGGCACTAAAAGACCAGCTATTCGCTTTACAGAAACAGGTAAAATTTTATAGTTCTCAACATTATTTACAACCCCTGATACTTGGTGATGTCTGGCTATCTGTGGGTTGGTCTAATGATATTTTACCAGTGAGCGATCGCTATAAGAAAATCAAAGTTGTTGTCCCCAAATCCGGTACTTCTCTCTGGTCTGATGTGTGGGTAAAACCAGTTTTAACTACTCCTAATTCTCTTGTCCAGCAATGGATTGATTTTTGTTGGCAACCAGAATCCGCTACTAAAATTTCTTTATTTACCTCTGGATTATCACCCCTAATTCTCACTGAAAATCCCGACCAAATTTCCCCAGATATTAGAAATAATCCTTTACTTGTCAATCCGGAAGCGATCAAAAAAAGCGATTTTTTAAACCCTTTATCGCCAGAAACTGAGCAAGAATACGAGGAGTTGTGGCAAGCAATGCGACAGTCAGTATAGTCATACTAACTTCGTTGAGTACAGGCTACTTATGAGGACAGGCAACAGGCAAAAGGCAACAGGAGGAATAAATAATCAGTCTTTAATAACTGGATTTGGTATCAGGAGATACTAGAAAAATTCTGTGAGAATATTGAGGTTAAAAATACATTTACCTAACTGATAACTGATAACTGATAACTGCTCACTGATAACTGATTAAGCGGTTTGACTTTGGGTTTCTTGGGCGAGAAAAGTCAGGATAGAAGCTTTCTCAATTAACCCCAAAACCGTGCCGTTTTCTTCTACCACTGTCACTTGAGATAAATTTTCTCCTTCCAAAATTTTCACGACATCTAGGAGTGAAGTATTAGACAAAACCAGTTTAAGACTTTCGCTAGTTTGTAATAACTGGCCGATATTTACCTCTGTCCATTGGGAAGTGGGAATCGTTTTCAGAGCATCTACATTAATCACCCCCAATAGTTTACCTTCGCTATCGGTAACTAGGAATTTAGACCATTGTTGTTTACCGATAACATAATTATTAGCAAACTCGCGCAGGGTTAAATTAATCGGAACTACAGGACTATTAGGAGAGATAACATCTTTAGCGGTGTAGCGACTTAGGAAATCTTGAACCTTAGCTGATTGAGCGGAAAAGCCAGCATTTTGTAGGAGGAAAATGCCAATTAATAGCGTCCAAAAACTGCCAAATTGACTGATTCCGAGAATTGATAGCGCACCGATGACAATCGCTAACCAACCAAAAAATTGACCGAAACGACTAGCGAATAAAACCCCTTTATTGGGATTGCCTGTTACTTGCCAAACGATAGCTTTAAGGATATTACCACCATCTAAAGGTAAACCGGGGATCAGGTTAAATAAACCCAGAGCGAGGTTGATATAGGCAAGCAGAGAAAGAATCGCCGCTAGGGGCGCGCTTAAACTAATATTAAGACCAATAATTAGGAAGATACCGAAGAGCAGTAAACTAACTAAAGGGCCGGCAATTGCTACTAGAAAAGCTTCTAGGGGAGTTTTCGATTCTCTGCCGAGAGTTGCCAAACCACCGAATAAAAAGAGGGTAATTGATTTGACTTCAATACCTTGGGCGATGGCAACAAAACTATGACCTAATTCGTGGGCAACCACGGAGGCAAATAGGAGAATAGCGGCAAAAAATCCTAAGAGCCAGGGCATAATTCCCGTTAACTGGGGAAACTGACTTAATTCTCCCCCATAGGTTAAGGTAATTAACCCCAGAACAAAGAACCAAGAAGGATTAATATAAAAGGGAATTCCAAAGAGATTCCCGACTCTAATGTTGCCATTCATTTTGTATCTTCTCCAATTATGGGGGACTAACGCCAAGAAAATTAGGTTATCAATTGCGCCATTCACTTCTGTTAACAATTGTAACAAAAATGAAAATCTCTCCGGCATTCTTTCAGGGAGTAAAAACCGTCATCACTGTTGTTCGGTTATTTTCGTAGGAGAATTAAATCAATGATTAATTATTTACGGGGACAAGCGATCGAGGTGCTCAAAACCCCTAATAACCGACTGATCTTGATTTTAGACGTAAACCAGATCGGTTACGAAATCCAAATTCCCTCGCGATTAGCCCTAGACATCGGCAAAGATAACAATGATAGTTGTCAGATTTTTACTCACCTACTCTTTCGCGAGGAGCAGCCTTTATTGTACGGTTTCGGCACCGCCCCAGAGCGAGATCTGTTTCGTCAACTGCTTTCCGTCAATGGGGTTGGGGCGCAATTAGCCCTAGCTTTAATCGATACCTTGGGGATTGAGGAACTTGTGGTGGCGATAGTGACAGGAAATACTAAAATTTTGAGCAAAACCCCCGGAGTCGGCTTAAAAACAGCAGAAAGAATCGCTTTGGAGTTAAAAACTAAATTGGCAGCATGGCGACAACTAAGAGAAGCGACGACGACAACCACGGCAATACTACCGGCAGCGGAGATCCTCGAAGATGTGCAGATGACCCTTTTAGCTTTAGGATACAGCCAAGAGGAAATCGATCGAGCCATAGCAGTCCTCAGTCAAGATGCTTTATTTAGTAAAAATACTCAGCCAGAAGACTGGATTAAAGGGGCAATTAATTGGCTAGGTTAAATCAGGAGTCAGGAGACAGGAGACAGGAGACAGTTTCATTTATTCTCCCCACACCCCACACCCCACACTTCATACCCCACTCCGGTGCTCCTTTCTCAGGGCAAATGTTAAAAAGTATTACGAAAATAGTGAGAAGGTGAACCAGATGCCGCAAAATAGTTGCGTTAGGTCGCTCTAGCTAGGGAAGTCTTGAGACGCTGAGGCGGAAACGAGATAACTTGAGCGTAGTGACCACAACTGCTATAAAATGTCAGGTTAAGTTTATTAATCTCACTTAGTTGGGAGGAATCCATCAATGAGTATCGTCACGAAATCGATCGTGAATGCTGATGCTGAAGCTCGTTACCTCAGCCCCGGCGAACTAGACAGAATTAAAGCCTTCGTTGGCAGTGGTGCCGCTCGTTTACGCATCGCTGAAACCCTAACTGGCGCTCGCGAAACCATCGTTAAACAAGCTGGTGATCGCTTATTCCAAAAACGTCCTGACATCGTTTCCCCCGGTGGCAACGCTTACGGCGAAGAAATGACCGCTACCTGTCTGCGTGACATGGACTACTACCTACGTTTAATCACCTACGGAGTAGTTGCTGGTGATGTCACCCCGATTGAAGAAATCGGTTTAGTCGGTGTGCGTGAAATGTACAAATCTTTAGGAACCGACATCGGTGCCGTAGCTCAAAGTGTTCGCGAAATGAAAGAAGTTGCTACTGGTCTTATGTCTTCTGACGATGCTTCTGAAGCTTCTTCCTACTTCGATTACGTGATCGGCTCTATGTCGTAGAATAACTCCTTTGTGAATTGTTCTAGACACACCCCTCGTAAACCTCTTAAGATTAAGCAAAACTCAAGGAAGAACCACCATGCAAGACGCAATTACTTCTGTTATCAACTCTTCTGACGTTCAAGGCAAATACCTTGACTCTAATGCTCTCGGCAAACTGAAAAGCTATTTCGCCACCGGTGAACTGCGCGTGCGTGCCGCTAGTGTCATTAGTGCTAACGCTGCCGGCATCGTTAAAGAAGCTGTGGCTAAGTCCCTGTTATACTCTGACGTAACCCGTCCCGGTGGCAATATGTACACCACCCGTCGTTACGCCGCTTGTATCCGTGACCTCGACTACTATCTCCGTTATGCTACCTACGCTATGTTAGCTGGAGATCCTTCTATTCTCGACGAGCGCGTTCTCAACGGCCTGAAAGAAACCTACAACTCTTTAGGTGTACCCATCTCCTCCACCGTTCAAGCTATCCAAGCGATGAAAGAAGTCACCGCTAGTTTAGTTGGTGCTGACGCGGGTAAAGAAATGGGGATTTACTTCGACTACATTAGCTCTGGCTTAAGCTAGAAGTAACGAACTCGAACAAAATAGGTTCGGGAAGCCGAGGATGAGTGCTAGGTCTTTAAAGGCTGAATCTGTCCAAGATAGGTTTTGACGAGCTAGTATTGATCCTTGACTCCCGACCTTTGTTATTTTAGGAAAAAGCCTTCGTTAGTTTGAGCGACAAGTTTTTCAGCGATTAGGAGAAGTCAATCCATGCGGATGTTCAAAATCACCGCTTGTGTTCCAAGCCAAAGCCGCATTCGGACACAACGGGAATTACAAAATACCTATTTTACCAAACTCGTTCCCTACGATAATTGGTTTCGTGAGCAACAGCGCATCATGAAAATGGGCGGCAAAATTGTCAAAGTGCAGTTAGCTACTGGCAAACCGGGAACTAATACAGGTTTACTGTAATCGGCTGCCACTAGAACTTAAAAAAAGAGGTCTTTTCAGACCTCTTTTTGCTTTAGGGATTTTTTTCAAACTGCAAAGCGGCAGAGTTGAGACAATAGCGTTTTCCCGTCGGGGGTGGACCATCATTAAAAACGTGACCGAGATGAGCATCACAGGTGGCACAAAGAATCTCTGTCCGCACCATGAAAAAACTAACATCTCGCTCGTACTTAATATTGGCCTCGTTAGCAGCAGTCCAGAAACTCGGCCAACCAGTACCCGAATCATACTTGCTGTCAGAAGTAAATAACTCCGTACCACAGCAGACACATTTGTAAATACCTTTTTCTTTATTATCGTGATATTTACCAGTAAAAGCCCGTTCTGTTCCCTTTTTGCGGGTAACTTGGAACTGTTCGGGAGTTAGCTGGGATCGCCATTCCGCCTCGGTTTTACGAACTTTTTCTACCATAGTCAGGACAACCGCCATTATGATTAAATTTCCCTTTTTAGTCTAACCTGAGTTCGAGATCTAGGGTTTTTTCATAAATATGAAGTATGACCTGATTTAGCATCGGCTTCTGACGACGGACTCCCCCAAAGGAAAACTTGGTCAGAAAACCCTATAAACTTAGCATAACCTCAGCTTATCAATACTATAAGTAACAATAGTTTCAAACCCCTTTACAAACCGATACAAACTCTTTAAGATAGAGACATCATCAATCAATCGTACCTCGACAACCTAATAGGAATCATAAACCAATGACCACCACCTTACAACAGCGCGAGAGTGCTTCCCTGTGGGAGCAGTTCTGCCAGTGGATTACCAGCACCAACAACCGTCTTTATGTCGGCTGGTTCGGTGTCATCATGATCCCCACCCTGCTCACCGCCACCACCTGCTTCATCATCGCCTTTATCGCCGCTCCTCCTGTAGATATCGACGGTATCCGCGAGCCTGTAGCTGGTTCTCTACTCTACGGAAACAACATCATCTCTGGTGCGGTTGTTCCCTCTTCCAACGCGATTGGACTCCACTTTTACCCCATCTGGGAAGCTGCTTCCTTAGATGAGTGGTTATACAACGGTGGTCCCTACCAGTTAGTCATTTTCCACTTCTTACTAGGTGTCTTCTGCTACCTCGGTCGTCAGTGGGAACTGTCTTTCCGTTTAGGAATGCGT
>NZ_JADBUB010000207.1:0-9357 GCF_020245865.1 Microcystis sp. M169S2 | reverse complement strand
TCGACTTTTTAAATCAGTTGAAGAATTAGAATCTCTTTTGCATCAACTTTTAAATGAAAGAGGTTTAATTGTTAAGTGGGATCGCAAGTTGAAAAACAAGGGTAATTCTGTTAACGCAATTTAAATTACGAACAGCTTACCGCTTCTAATTCATTACCTTAAGTTTAAGGATGTTCCAGTTCCCTACACTTTTGCTTGATTCATCTTTACATCTGACAACGCCCACCCTACACCCCTTAAACAGGATTTATAGTCATTTCAATTAAGATTGAGAATATCAATCCCAGAGTTCATAAGGGTTTTGTCGGTCTAGACTGTATCAGACTTATCTGAAATGACTATAGTATCAGTTATCAGTCGGCAAATACACGGACGCTATCGGGAATAATCGATAGTTTTACCTTTGTACCGATGTCTAATTGGGTGTTAATCGTTGTTCTAGCGTGGATTTGGCTGCCGGTAGCCGTTAGCAGACAATAACGGTATTCCCGCCCTAAAAATTGGCGATCGCAAATAACCAGATCTCCCGTCTCATCTGGCTTAATTTTGACATCTTCCTCCCTTAGCATCAATTCCCCTTTGTCCAAATCTTGACCATCGGCAATTTCCCAGACTCCTATCTCGGTTTGCCATTGTCCACCCTTCCGTCTAGCGGGGAGAAAGTTAGCTTGGGTGACAAACTCAGCCACAAATCGCGAGGCCGGATGACTATAAATTTCTTCGGGATTGTTAATTTGTTCTAATTTTCCTTGACAAATGACGGCAATTGTGTCACTGATCACCATTGCCTCCTCCCGGTCGTGGGTGACAAAAATGGCCGAGATACCGGTCGCTTTCAGGATATGACGGATCTCGTGCCGTAAGCGTTGCCGGACCTGCACATCGAGATTACTTAAAGGTTCATCTAAGAGGATTAAAGAGGGTTTTGGGGCTAAAGCGCGGGCGAGGGCGACTCTTTGCTGTTGTCCTCCCGATAGCTGATGGGGATAACGTTTTTCTAGTCCTTGCAGTCCGACTAAATCCAAAGTTTCCGCCACCCTAGCGTTAATAGCTTTGGTCGATAATTTCTCCCCAGAATTTTTTAACCCGAAGGCGATATTGTCAGCAATGGTTAAATGGGGAAAAAGAGCGTAATCCTGAAAAACCATGCCCGTATTGCGTTTTTCTGGGGGAATAAAGGTTTTTTCGTCGGCAACTATTCGCCCTCCCAATTCAATCACTCCTTGAGATGGTTTTTCAAATCCCGCAATCATCCGCAGTAGAGTGGTTTTACCGCAACCCGACGGACCCAATAATCCGAGAATTTCGCCCTCTGTTAAACTAAAACTGATATTATCGACAGCTAGAGTAGCAGCAGCGGTAAAACGCTTGTTAACCTCGGATAAACGCAGAATGACAGACTTTTTCATGGTGAGAAAGACAATCGCCCAGTCAGTGGCAGGGCTATTTACTTAAGAATTATTCCTAATTAGTTCACTATTATTGTTTATAACATCTCACTAGACTAATTAGGAAACTTTCTCAAAAATTTCATGCTCACACCTGAAGATATTATTCTCGTTCCCCGGGGGGCCGAGCATAGCTCAATCCGTCGAGGATTAAGGAAAATCGGCGATTTAGCCCCGCAAATTATCCCGATTAACCTTGGCGCTCCAGAATTCCTCGACAGTTCCCCAGTCTCTAGGCAATCTCTAGAATTTCTTAATAAGCTCACAGGAAAAATTGTGCTGATGGGATTAGCGGGCAGTCTCAGCGATCGCTATCGGGTCGGAGATGGGGTAATCTATCAAGGTTGTGGCACAGAAACGGGGAGTTATTGGCAGTGCGAACCAGAAATAACCGCAAAAATCGCCCAATTAACCGGATATAGTCTCGTTAAAGGTTTAACCAGCGATCGCCTGATTAGCCAGTCCGAGGAAAAACGACGTTTAGGACAGGGGGGCTATGAAGTGGTCGATATGGAAGGAGCAAGGATTTTAGGGGCTTTACCGGGGCAAAAAGTGGCAATTGTGCGCGTGATTAGCGACGAGGTGACGCAGGATTTACCCGATTTAGCCCCGGCAATTGATAATCAAGGTCAGCTGCTACCATTGCCCCTAGCTCGACAAATGTTAATCCGTCCTGTCCCAGCCTTCCATTTGATTCAAGGTTCCCTAAAAGGTTTATCCGTACTAACTCAGGTGGCGCGAAAGTTGTGCGGCAGTAATTTTTAAAAGTTGCTTGCAGATTATTTTTTTTCTGTGCTATAGTGATTAAGCTAAAATCAAGCGGATGTGGTGGAACTGGTAGACACGCACGTTTGAGGGGCGTGTGGCTTACGCCTTGCGAGTTCGAGTCTCGCCATCCGCATAAACTTTTATCTGCCCTCTGACAAGAATTGCCCTTGTCACCTATCGTCAGGGATGGATATTTGGCCATCAAAATTTCCTAACTCATCCTTTTAGGTGGCTTAGGTTTGACTAAGTTTAGTTAAGCGGTTGCGAGTAGCGATTTAGCCAAAGCACTAGGTCGTTTAAGGTTGTAAAATCCAACAAAGCCTCAGCCAAGGACTCTAATTGCTCGATTTCTAAAGACTGAATTCGGGCAGCCAACACCTCATCCACCGCACCAAAGCGACGTTGCAACAGACGCAAAATCAGGGCAGATTCCCCTTCCAGTCGTCCTTCCAGTCGTCCTTCCAGTTGTCCTTCCAGTCGTCCTTCTTCCTTGGCTTCACGATATACCCTTGTATCTGTCAATTGTAGTCCTAGCATCGCTTCCACCTCCTGCCGACTCAAGTTAGTAAATTTATAGACCATAATTGTGGCAATCATTTCTATTATGGCGCGACTGGCTTCTGTATCTGCAATTTGCTCTTGGGTTCGTGCCAGTAAATAGCGGGCTTTTTCTGGTGCTTGGGTTTCTTCGACAGTAGTGAGTACCATCAAGGCAACCCCTAGGGGTAACTGCTGAATTTCCCCTAATTCGTTCAGATAAATTCGATGCACCTGAGGACAATTGAGCAGCGCCCGGTAGGGATGGGCATTACTTTGTTCTAGGCTGCGGGTGGGATAGATGACAACAATTTGCCAATCGGTAAATTGTTCTCGCTGACGGTAAAAATACAAAAATGATTCACCAAATACCCTTTCATACAGTCGTTCGTCTTTTTGAAATTGCACTTCGCAAAAATAGATCACCCCGCTACTATCATTATCGGGTGGCAGGAATACGCCATCGATCTCAAATTTGGGTTCTTTGACGGCTACGGAGTCAAAGCGGTATTCGGTGGCATTATCTGGCGGGTTTTCCAGTAAATCGAAGAGAAGGGAGGGGGATTGTTGAAAAAGCCGGTAAAATATCGAGTCTCGTTTCATGATGATCGGGATTGCACCATAGCGATCTTCCCATGAAACCCCCAAAAAAAGAGAGAGGAAACTGTATCATCGGAAATTAAAGTAATGGCCTGTCTCGCCAAAAAATCGAACATTTGCTCAAAATTTTCGTTCGGACGGATGGCGAAACTGACAAGAATATTGGTATCAACAACAACCCGTATCACAAATCATCTTTTAACGATTCCATGAGTGCGTCGTGTTCCGCAGCTGTCATGCCAAGAGTTGCGGCCTCGTGCTGTAATTTTCTGGCAATAATAGATAAGCTGGGATGACCTACCATAAGGCGGACAACTTCATCATTCGGTATAAGCGCCAGTGCTTCCCTAATTTCCCTGGCCGTGCCTTGGATTACTTTTGCTTGTGTAGTCATGATTTTTGATCATTCTAGGGCGAATCCTAGCATAATTCACGACTGAGATGCTACCCATCGAAAAACCAAAAAAACAAAACCCCCTCCACTGACTGAATGAAGGGGTGTTTGTGATATTTTGTGGCCAATTTAGCCGACTTTTGTGGGTTTCTTTTCGGTGGATTGGGAGGATTTTAGTTTGCGTTTGAGGGTTGAAGCTGCGCCAAGAGTGCCGATAGCAAACAGTCCAAGAAGAGAATTGGGTTCGGGAACAGAAACTTGTTTGGTGACGAAGTTCAGGGAATTGGCCATTAACAGTGCGCCATCGGTACTACTGACCCAGAAATCTGATCGAGCATCGCTTGATGGGGGATAAAAATTCAACCCAGCTATTTTGCCCGCAAATGTGGAGGTATTGACAGCGATTAGCGGTGCCCCATTGCTCCAGTCAGCCACTGCCACCGCACCGGGGTTGAGAGGTCCCACTGTAGGGTTGAGAGATCCCACTGTATTGTAGTAACTCGATGACCCACCATTGAAGCTGGTAACGCCTGCGAGGATCGGGTTCGATGGATCGTAAATTGTTCCTAATGTTAGATTTCCGGGGGAGATCTGTCCTCCTGGTTGCCAAACATCGTAGTTTTGCGCCCTCCACCGACCACCAATGACTATGCCAGCGATCCAGAATGAAAAAGTCGCTTGGACTACTCCACCACCCGCATCGACGTAATCTGCTAATACATTACCGAAAGTGGTTGGATCAGCAAAAGATGCATCAGAAAAGAACAGTACGGCGTCATAAGCCTGTAATTGCGCGAGAGTTGGGGTAGAAGAACCGACATTCAGTACATCTACGCTCCCAGAAATCAGGCCAGTTCCAGCAATTTTTGCTTGAACGTCGTTGAGCCAAATCGCAGTGCTGGGAGCTCCGGCAATCAGAACGCTGGCCAAGGCGTGGCTAGTAGTGCCGAAGAAAACGGTTGATGCCACAATACCAACTGAGAGAGATTTTTGACTCAGCACCGCTAAAATTGGATTTTTCATTTTTAGAATTAAACACGAATAGGGCTTAAAGGGCAACGTACACACTTACCCCCCCCCGCATTGTATCAAAAGCTACAATTTAATAAATATTTACATTCCTCTCCCCCAGGGCTTGCGCCCCTTGTATATTGGAGAAGTGGTAGGGTGTCAGCCTTTTCTTCGAGAGGATTTGCTGATCACCGGGACCCCAAGAGAGCCATCTGATCACTTATAAACTGTTGACTATCTAAATTACTCGTTAAGACTGCATTAGAGGTAAATATTTCATGAGCCAAACCATCACACCTTCTTCCTTAAAAGCTAGTTTAGCCCCCAATCCCACTAGAGCAGCAACGGTGGACGATGGGGGAAATGTGCTAGGGGAATTTCTGCAAGAAACTCTGGCCATGACTAAACGTCTGTTCATCCAATTACAACGTCGTCCTTCAACCCTAATCGCGGGGGTAATTCAGCCCTTTATGTGGCTGATTTTATTCGGGGCATTGTTTTATAATGCTCCCCAGGGTCTATTCGGCAACGATCTCAGTTATGCTAAATTTCTCGCCCCCGGGGTAATTGTCTTTACCGCTTTTTCCGGGGCCTTAAATGCTGGTTTGCCGGTAATGTTCGATCGAGAATTTGGCTTTCTTAACCGTCTCTTGGTAGCGCCTTTAACCACTCGTTACTCGATCGTGGCCGCTTCTACCATCTATATTATCGCCCTCAGTTTCATCCAAACCGCCTCGATCGTGGCCGCTAGTGCCTTTTTAGGGGCAGGATTGCCCAGTTTAGCCGGATTAGGTGCGATCGCTTTGATTGTTTTCCTAATAGTTTTGGGTATGACTGCCTTAAGTCTCAGTTTAACCTTTGCTCTCCCCGGACATATCGAATTAATCGCCGTCATTTTCGTCACCAATTTACCGCTTTTATTTGCCAGTACCGCCCTCGCTCCCTTAAACTTTATGGCAGATTGGTTACAAGTAATCGCTAGTCTCAACCCTCTTACCTATGCGATCGAACCGATCCGTTATATTTATTTCAATCAGCACTGGTCTTTTGATAGCATAGTCTTACAAACCCCTTGGCTTGACCTCAATTTCTTGACAGTTTTAGGCCTGCTCTTAGCTTTTGATCTGCTAATCCTTTTAGCAATTCAGCCCTTACTTCGTCGTCGTTTTGCTTAAATCAGTTATCAGTTATCAGTTATTAGTTATCAGTTATTAGTTTACTGATAACTGAAAAGCTTGTAACTTTCTCACCACCAAAAACAAGATAATTTTCCGAGGAGTTAGTTAGATTATGAATACTCAAAGAATGTTGATCAAATCGTCTTTATTTCTAGCTACTGTTTTATTAGTCGGGGCTGATTTTAGTCCGCAAGTGTTAGCTCAAAGCTTGAACCCCAGTCAACCAGACTATCAAAAAAATGAACGTAGTTCCGATGGCAGGGATGCTCTCGGTGGTTTTAATCCTTTAGACTTGATTCATAATAGTAATTTTCGTCGTAGCCGGGACGGATCGGAATTTCAGGAAGACACCCTCAATAATATCAACGAAGCGGCCGAGGAGTTTAAACGCAAGCAAAGAGAACAACTGGAAAATCTGCAAAATCCTGCCCCAGAAACCAAATAAAACTCCTTTTTTGAGTAGTTAGACACAATTAATTGCACATATCTAACTACCTCTTGCCTCTTACCCCCCCAATCCCCCCGACATCGGGGCGGCGTACCTCTTACCTCTTACCTCTTACCTCTTACCTCTTACCTCTTGCCTATTGCCTATTGCCTCTTGCCTCTTGCCCATCCTAACCAGGAGGTTGATTTTGTCCTATTGCTTAGTATATATGATCGCTAAGTGCAGATGATCTGAGAAAGACCGATAACTGAAGAGCATTGGGGGGTTTATCTTACACGAATTTATATTAAACTTAGGATTGGTTTATTGAATTATCGTCTTATTAAAACTGTGGAAGTAATGGAAATCGGGCAAAAAGTCAAGGTCTGTCGCTTAAGAGACCGCGTTAACTCGGATGTAGCGGGTAAATTGGGTAAAGTGGGTGTCATCAAAAATTTTAAGATGACCGATGGCAGCGGTGTTGGTGCTGTTGTCCAGTTCGATGATAAGACCGCTACTTGGTTTTTTGAGGATGAACTCAAACTCATCTAAATACAACGCTTAGGAATTAATTATGTCCTTAATTTTGACCTTTTTGGGCAAGGGGGGCAGCGGTCGCAGTACAATAGCGATCGCTTCGGCAAAGAAAATGGCTGGTCTGGGGTCAAAAGTTCTCTTGATCGGTCAAGATTCCGGCCCTGCTTGGGGATTACTCCTCAAGGCCTCCCCTAGCTCCTCTATTACCGAAATTGCCCCCAATCTCTCGGTTATCCAGCTTAGTAGTACCCAATTACTAGAAAAAAGTTGGGAAGAAGTCAAGGAATTAGAAAAGCAGTATTTGCGTTCTCCCACCTTGAAAAATGTTTATGGTCAAGAGTTGGGCATCTTACCCGGAATGGACCAAGCTCTAGCTTTAAAATTCCTGCGGGAACAGGATAAAAGCGGAAATTACGATGTCATCATCTACGACGGCAGCGGAGATATCAACAGTCTGCGAATGTTGGGGATTCCAGAGGTGGGTGGCTGGTATTTACGGCGTTTTCTGCAGGTTTTCAGCGATTCTGAGATTGGTCGCACCCTTTCTCCCTTTTTCCAACCAATCGCTGCCGCCGTGCTGAATTTCTCCTTTAATCCCGACGGTTTGGGGAAGAAGGCCGATAATAACATTCTAGACGAGGGGCGCTCCGCTTTAGCCGATCCCCGGCGAGTTTTAGCCTATCTAGTCACCAATGATGATCCAATTGCGATCGCAGATGCCAAATATCTTTGGGGTGCGGCGCAGCAAATCGGTTTAAATGTGGGGGGAGTGATTTTTAATCGCTGTCAGAGTGCTACGGAGGATTTTGCCCCGCTGCCAGCCGCGATTTTACCCTACCGTCAAGGAGAAGATTGGCAGGAGTTAATCGCCGAGTTACCCAATTTTCTCACGGTGCAGCCGCCCAAACCGTTAATAATCGATACGGCAGCCGGTCAGGTCAAGGTTTATTTACCCGGATTCGAGAAAAAACAGGTAAAACTGACGCAATCAGGTCCAGAATTAACCATCGAAGCCGGGGATCAACGGCGTAATATTGATGTACCACCGCCTCTGACCGGAAGATCGGTAAAAGGGGCCAAATTCCAAGAAGGCTACTTAATTATTTCTTTTTAAGGGATTATGTCGAACACAGAGATAGAAAACAAGGACGAGCGAGGGGCCAAAACTCGCCAATTATTGGGCATGAAAGGGGCCTCATCGGCAGAAACCTCCCTCTGGAAAATCCGCTTACAATTGATGAAGCCGATCACTTGGATTCCCCTGATTTGGGGGGTTGTCTGTGGGGCTGCTTCATCGGGTAATTATACTTGGTCTTTAGAAGATGTCTTAAAAGCAGCCACCTGTATGTTACTTTCCGGTCCGTTGATGACCGGTTATACCCAAACTTTAAATGATTTTTACGATCGAGAAATCGATGCAATTAATGAACCCTATCGTCCGATTCCTTCGGGGGTGATTTCTATTCGGCAAGTAGTCGGCCAGATTTTGGTTTTATTAGCGGCTGGGTTAGGAATATCTTATCTTCTTGATCGCTGGGCCGGTCATGATTTCCCCATCATGCTTTGTTTAACCCTATTTGGTTCTTTTATTGCCTATATTTATTCAGCACCACCTTTAAAATTAAAACAAAATGGTTGGCTAGGAAATTATGCCCTCGGTGCTAGTTATATAGCATTACCTTGGTGGGCAGGTCACGCCCTTTTTGGTCAGTTAAATGGGACAATTATGATCCTAACTCTCATCTATAGTCTGGCGGGTTTAGGCATTGCTGTGGTTAACGACTTTAAAAGTGTGGAAGGTGACGAAAAATTAGGCTTAAAATCCTTGCCAGTTATGTTTGGAATTACCACCTCGGCTTGGATTTGCGTGATTATGATCGATGTTTTTCAAGCAGGAATTGCGGGCTATCTGATTAGTATTCATCAGAATCTTTATGCCGCTATTTTACTGTTATTAATTATCCCTCAGATCACTTTCCAAGATATGTATTTTCTGCGGGATCCGCTCAAAAATGATGTCAAATATCAAGCCAGCGCCCAGCCTTTTCTAGTGTTAGGAATGTTGGTGACAGGTTTGGCTTTAGGTCAGGGTATGCTCTGAAGATTGTAGTTAATAAAAACAGGAAATATCCAGTTTATGGGACATTATCGCCTTGAATCGGTCTTCTGTTTACGGTAACTTGATCCGTCAAGAGGGGTGAAAATAGATTTTCGGTTCGATCCCCCCTGCCCCCCTTGATAAGCTGTCCTTTAGTCACATCTTTCTTAACATTTCAAACCTTTGTAGCACAAGGCTTTCAAGACTCGGTTAACAATCTGTAATATTCCTTGTTGACACCCTTACTGACAAAGAAAAAACTGAAATCAAGTCAGGATAAGGGTTGGAGTGCTTACTGCAAAAATTGTTAAGAAAGATCCCTATAAGGGATAGCCCCCTTGATAAGGGGGGTGTCGATC
>NZ_JADBUB010000206.1:0-19369 GCF_020245865.1 Microcystis sp. M169S2 | reverse complement strand
TCCTCCCCACACCCCACACCCCACACCCCACACCCCACACCCCACACCCCACACCCCACACCCCACACCCCACACCCCACACCCCCATCTCCCCACTGATAACTGATAACTGATAACTGATAACTGAATCAAAGTGACTCGCAAAAGCAAGGGCGCTATCGCCGCAGGACATCCAAAAACTGCCGAAGCTGGACAATTAATCTTAGAAATGGGCGGCAATGCCTTCGATGGGATTGTTGGCTCGATTTTAGCGGCTTTCGTGGTCGAATTTACCCTCGCTTCGGCGGGGGGCGGCGGTTTTTTACTATCACATACCAAGGAAAAAGTCAATACCCTTTTTGATTTTTTCTGTCAAACTCCCAAATCTAAAAAACCCTTGACAAATATTGACTTTTACCCAGTGGCGATCAATTTTGGTGGTGCTAGTCAAGATTTTCACATTGGCCGAGGTGCGATCGCGACTCCGGGGGCGTTACGGGGATTGGAAACAGTGCAGAAAAAACTAGGAAAATTACCCTTTGCCGTGGTAGCGGAGCCAGCGATCGAATATGCTCGACAAGGCTACATTTTGAGCCAATATAACGGCTTTTGCCTGGGTTTACTATCTTCGATCCTGCTCAAAGATAGAGAGGGCTTAAAAGTCTATGCCCCGCAAGGAAAACTCCTCCAAGCTGGCGATCGCTGTGTGATGAGGGATTTTGCCAATAGCTTAGAGGAATTAAGCAAAAAAGGCGTAAAAGACTTTTATGAGGGAGAAATCGCCCACCAAATCGCCAAGGATATGCAGGAGGGTGGTTATCTCACCCTAGAGGATTTAAATCATTACCAAGTCCTTGAGAGAAAACCCCTAAAAACCCAATATCGCGGGTACGAAATACTGACTAATCCGCCTCCTAGTTCTGGGGGAATTCTCCTAGCTTTTGCCCTAAAATTACTGGAAACAGTCAATTTATCGGCTTTAGAGCCTCTAGGAGCCAAACATCTGCAAATTTTAACGGAAGTGATGGCCTTAACCAATCAAGCGCGGGTTCAAGGCTACGATGATTTTATCCATCAGGAGGGAATCGAAGATAAGTTCCTCTCACCAGAATTTTTAGGCAAATATGCCAATAAATGGGGCAGTACCACCCATATTAGTGTTATCGATGGGGAAGGTAACGCCGCCAGTGCCACCTTTTCCAACGGCGAAGGATCGGCTTATACCGTGCCGGGGACGGGAATTATGCTCAATAATATGATCGGGGAAGCGGACTTAAATCCCTTTGGTTTTCACAATTGGCCTGTCGATCGTCGTTTATCCTCAATGATGTCGCCGACAATGATTTTAGAGGAAGGAAAGCCGCGATTTGTTCTCGGTTCTGGGGGTTCCAATCGCATTCGCACCGCTATTTTGCAGGTTATTAGCAATTTAATCGATTTTCGGCAATCTCTCCCTGATGCGATCGCTGCTTCGCGCATACATTGGGAAAATCAACAATTAGGAGTTGAACCTTGGGAAGATCGGGAAAATCTGCTCGAAAATCTGGTTTTACCCGCAAATACTCAAGTATCCCGGTGGCAAGAACAAAATATGTTTTTTGGGGGTGTGCATGGGGTGGCAGTGAATGATTGGGGAGAATTAACCGCTAAGGGGGATCCGCGTCGGGAGGGGGTAGGATTAGTAATGGGGGATTTTTAGGTAATGGGTACAACTTGCAGGCGTAACCCAAGTGCTTGCAAAACCTTAAGAACTGTAGCAAACTCACCGATTACCCCGATTCGATAAAGATTTATAGAGACTCTCCCGTCCCAAACCCGTCTCGCGAGCAATATGATTCATCCCTTGAGAACGAGCTATATCACCTAATGCTGCCACTACTAAGCTAGGATCGCCATCTTCGAGGGCAGCTTCCAGATAAGCGGCGATATCTTCTTTTGTTTTCAAATGATCTGCTGCATCCCAAGGATAAGTCTGAATTGTAGCCATAGAGAATCTCCTATAAGTATTGGGCTAAATCTAATGCCGTTTTGATGTCCCGTTCAAAATCAATCGAATCTCATTTTAGCTGATGCTTAAAAGACGGTGGCTTTCATGCTCCCGTGTTACTATCGGTAATTAGTAATCGGCCAACATAGTGGTGTGAGCTTGTTTACTTCTTATCGTTTACTGTTTACTTTTGACATACTCATGTTGCTCTTGCGTTATGGTATTACCGTGAGTGCGGTGCTTGGGTTGATTTTCTTGGCTGAATCCTCGGTTAAGGCACAAACTCAGTCCGCTGCCGATTTATTGAAGAAACCCCGACCTACTGCCAGTCCAGTTTCTCAATTACCCGGTCCATCGGCGGCACCGGCAACCACGGAAGCGGATCCCAAAGCCCCCAATTATCTTAATCCTAGTGGCAATCCCCTAATTTTTCCCACCAAACCAGATGAGGTGAATATTAGGGTAGTACAACCGCTCACCCTAAATCAAGCGATCGAATTAGCTTTAAAAAATAATCAGACCTTACAGACAGCCCGGGTCGATTTAGAAATCGCTCGCGCCCAATTAAAGGAACAGCAGGCGGCTTTACTACCCACGGCCCAAGCGGAAACCAGTCTCACTCAAGATCAATCGGCAGTTGCCCAAAGACAGAATGAGTTGGCTCGTCAACAGGGAATCCCAGCCACTACACCCGAAGATAGTACCAACTTTCAGGGTAGTGTTAGCATCGTCTATGGGGTTTATACCGGGGGTGAACGGACAGCCCAGATCAAAAGGGCCGAAAAAGTGATCCGGCAACGGGAATTAGAGGTGGAACGGGTCTCGGAACAAACTCGTTTTGATGCCACCGATGCCTATTATGAATTGCAGAGGGGTGATGCTCAGGTAGCGATCTCCCAAGCTGCGATCGAAGATGCTAGTCAAAGTTTACGCGATGCTCAATTATTGGAGCAGGCGGGACTAGGAACTCGATTTGCTGTCCTACAGGCGGAAGTTGACCTGGCCAACGCTAACCAAGACTTAACCCGGGCGATTTCTAACCAGCGTATTTCCCGACGGCGACTGGCGCAGATCTTGAGTGTCGGTCAGCACATCGAGTTAACCGCTGCCGATGAGATTCGCGAGGCGGGAACTTGGGGCTTAAGTCTTGATGATAGTATCGTTTTGGCCTATAAAAATCGCGCGGAATTAGAACAACAACTCTTACAGAGGGAAATTAGCGCAGAAGACCGCTCGATCGCTATTTCGGCGGTGATTCCCCAGGTGGACCTTTTGGGCGAATATAATGTCCTCAACGATCTCAGTGATGCTGCCGGTTTTGGCGATGGTTTTAGCGTTGGCGGCCGGATTCGTTGGACTTTCTTTGATGGTGGTCGTGCTTTTGCTCGCGCCCGTCAAGCGGAAAGAAATATCGATCGCGCTGATACGGAATTCTCCCTCCGTCGCAATGAAATTCGTCTTCAGGTGGAGGAATCCTACTATAGTTTGATTTCTAACCAAGAAAACATCAAAACTTCGCAAAAAAGTATTGAATCGGCCACGGAAAGTCTGCGATTAGCCCGTTTACGCTTTCAGGCGGGTGTGGGAACCCAAACGGACGTTATCAACTCCCAACGGGATTTAACCGATGCCAGAAGTCGTTATCTGCAGGCGATCGTTGATTACAATAAATCCTTGAATAGTCTCCAGCGATCGATTAGTAATTTACCGGACAATCGTTTGTTTGAAGTGCGTTAATTGTACGATCTATCGAGGTGTGGTGTGGGGAGAGATGGCCAAATCTCCCCTATTTTAACGGGTTTCAATAGATTTCTGGGTTAGGCGATCGTTCCCGTCAGGGGGGAACTAGGACTAGCATAGGACTTAATCGGCATTCTTCCCGCTAAATAGGCTAAACGTCCCGCTTTTGCCGCCATTGCCATGGCATGCGCCATCATAGCCGGATTGGCCGCCATAGCGATCGCACTGTTAATTAATAAAGCATCGGCCCCCATTTCCATGGCCCGGGCCGCTTCTGAGGGTGTACCGATCCCGGCATCTACCACCACCGGAATTTGGGACGATTCGATGATAATTGCGATATTTGCCTCATTTTTCAGCCCCTGTCCCGACCCGATTGGCGATCCTAGGGGCATAACCGTGGCGCAGCCGGCTTCCTCTAAACGTTTGGCCAAGAGAGGATCGGCGTTAATATAGGGCAGTACGGCAAAACCTTCTTTAACTAATTGTTCGGCCGCTTGCAAAGTTCCGATCGGATCGGGTAATAAATATTTAGGATCGGGAATAACTTCGAGTTTAATAAAGTTATTGTCTTCCTGTCCCAATAATTTGGCCATTTCTCGCCCTAAACGGGCCACCCGAACCGCTTCTTCGGCCGTTTGACAACCGGCAGTGTTGGGTAACATCCAAATTTTAGACCAATCGATCGCCTCTGCTAATCCCTCATGACCGGGTGCGTTCGTTTGTACTCGTCTAACGGCAACGGTGACAATCTGACATTCACTGGCACTAATACTTTCCTGCATAGTCGTCAGATTGGCATATTTGCCAGTCCCAGTCATCAAGCGGGAGTGAAAGGTTTTCCCAGCAATGGTGAGGCGATCATTCTGGGGTGATAAAAGTGCTTGGGGTTTATTCTCAATAATAGTTAAGGACATAGGTGGAATAGTAACGGGTGATGGTTGATTAAAGCGATCGCATCGAAAATGGGTCAAAATGGGATTAACTTTGTCATTAATCACCAGGTCAGCAATCAAGGAAGCAGTGACAGGAGCGAGTAAAATGCCATTACGATAGTGACCGGTGGCTAAAATCAGGTTATCACAGCTACTGCGGCCTAAAATGGGCAATTCATCCGCTGTACCTGGACGGAATCCCCACCACATTTCCTCGATTTCCCAGTCAGCTAAAGGGGGATAGAGACGGGTGGCCCGCTCAAAAAGGGTTTGTAGTCCTTGGGGTGTATTACCCGTTTGCCAGGCCACTGTTTCGGAAGTAGCCCCGATAATTAAACGACCATTGCGACGGGGAACCAGATAGGTTTGTGGACCGAATAAAACCCTAGTTAAGGTCTGGTTAGGGGGCATTTTTACCGAGGCCATTTGACCTTTGACGGGATGGATAGGGAGGGGTAAAAGTTGACTGGCCCAGGATCCCGTCGCTAAAATGTAAATTTTTGCTTCTAATTCCCCAATTGAGGTATAAATACTCTTGACTTTTCCCTGCTTTTGTTGTATGGCGTGGACTTCTACCCCTTGGCGAATTTCTACCCCTAAATTTTCGGCCGCTTGTTGCAGCGCCGTCACTAGCTGCCGGTTATCCACTTGTCCATCGTCGGGATACCACCAACCACCGATCACATCTTTACCTAGTCCGGGTTGGTAGAGGTGAACTGCATTGCTGTCTAACCAAATTTTATTAGCTGTATTGGCAGCAATAGGCTGATATAGCTCGTAAATGGGAGCAAGAATACCACAGGGATAGTAACCGCTGTTTATACCCGTTAAATCCTCGATTTTGCGGCTCCATTCTGGATATAGCCAGCGCGATCGCAGACAAAGATCGAGAAACGGACCCGGGGGAATCCCCTCCGCGTGGGGGGCCAACATTCCCGCAGCCGCACGACTAGCGGCCTGAGCTATATCTCGAACTAGGAGGGTAACTTTTGCCCCGCGCAATTGCAAATCTACGGCGATCGCTAATCCGATGATACCACCGCCTACGATCAAAATTTCGCTAGTTGAGTTCTTGACCCTCCCATGGCTAAAAGCGAGGGATTCTTGGTTCAACGACATGGCTTAAAAATCTAAAGGAAATGTAACCTTGATCCTAACTCGCAATTAGTCAGCCGAGAGGAGGGAGAAGTGAGGCTACTGGCATAATTCAAGATTAAGATGATTTGTAGTCAATCTTTTCTAAGCTTCCCTTTTTCTTTAGAGCATTATGACTTCCTCTACTGTCGATCGAGTTTATCAAGGTCAATTCGGAGAGTTTACGATTACGGATAGCGATCGCCTAGGCGTGCGTCTCTACCGTCTGGGGTTAAATTTAGCGGCTTTTAGTTTCGCTGTCGCTACAATTATAGTTCTCACCCGACCGCAATTATTGCCCCTGACCAACCTTTTATACATTGGTTTTTGTCTGGGGTTAGGCATCAGTTTATTGACTATCCATATTTATTTAATTCCCCTTCATCGTCTCCTGCAAGTTTTTTGGCTAATCGGGGCGATTACTTCCCTAATTTTCAGCCTCTATTCTCACCTTTCCCCCCTAGAATTTGTCTATAACCATCCGGTGAGTTTATTGGGTGTCGGCTTTATTTTTGCTAGTCTCACGGGGATTTATTTCAAAGAAGCTTTTTGTTTTAATCGTCTAGAAACCAAGCTTTTAACCCCTCTAGTTCCCACCCTTTTACTCGGTCATCTTTTGGGGATATTGCCCTTAAATTGGGAGAAGGGGCTATTAATTCTCTGGGCGACTTTATTCGTTATCTTTGCTCTGAGAAAATTAAGCCAACCTCTCCCCAACGATATCGGTGATAAATCAGTCTTTGAACATCTTAATCATTGATGAACTGATAACTGTCTCGGAGTCTCGGAGTCTCAACTAAGTAGGGAGGCACAATTATAGCGTTTCCTGTTCGCAAGAGGTACATTATCGATGTTGAAAAGCTTAATTAGCAAAGGTTTAACTGTGCCACACAGGTGTGAGAACCGCTATATTTGTAGGATGGGTTAGCGGTAGCGTAAACTATGCGGGCGTTGGGTTTCATGCTTCAACCCAACAGTCGCTACGTTCTACCTCAAAATCGGTAAAACCCTACACCCTACACCCCACACCCCACACCCTGCCCCCACGACAAACTTTTTCAGCAAACCCTACCTATCTGGAGTCCTCGATGGTAGCCGGATTAGCAGTATTGGGAGTCTTGCTGGTGAACATTTGTATTAGACTAAAACCAACAAAAGCGAGTAAGGCTATGCCACCAATAGTAGTAACAATTTTACCCACGAGATTTTCTGTGCGGGGTTGTTCGGGGGCATCCTCGTTGGGATCCTCCGAATGGGCAAAACGATTGTAGAGGAAATCGAGGGCTTCATTGCGGAGTTCGTAGTAACGGGGATCCTCAGTAATTTGGGAACGAACCCGGGGACGAGCAAAAGGCATCTTTAACACCTCACCGATTTTAGCACTCGGGCCATTGGTCATCATCACCAAGCGATCGCACAAGAACAAAGCCTCATCGATATCGTGGGTAATCATCAACACGGTTAACTGGTGTTCTTGCCAGATTTTCAGCAATTCTTCCTGTAATTCCTCTTTGGTGATCGCATCTAAAGCCCCAAAGGGTTCATCGAGGATGAGGACTTGGGGACGAATGGCCAGGGCGCGGGCGATCGCTACCCGTTGTTTCATACCTCCCGATAATTGGGGGGGTTTTTTCTGGGCTGCTTCTGTCAATCCCACTAAGGATAGATTTTCTTCCACGATCTTCACCTTCTCAGCATGAGATTTTTCGGGATAAACGGAATTAACCCCGATATAAACGTTCTCAAAGGCAGTTTTCCAGGGCAAAAGCGAATAATTTTGGAATACCATCATCCGGTCCGGTCCTGGTTCCTTAACCTCTTTATCCTGTAGCAGCACTTGCCCACGACTAGGAGAAGAAAACCCCGCCACCATATTTAAAAGGGTCGATTTACCGCAGCCGGAGTGACCGATAATGCAGACAAATTCCCCCTCATTAACTTGCAGCTCCACACCGTCTAAAACGGTGTAAACCCCTTCGGGAGAGGGGTATTCTTTGGCAACATTACTAACTAATAAAAAAGGCTGGGTGGTGGTGCTGGAATTCACGGTCTTATCGGTAAAAGTTTGCATATTCGTCCTAGATTTATTTTAAGGTGGGCAAAGCCCACCACAACTATTAATTCGGGTCTGCTGAAAAAGTTTTTCGTGGGGTGTGGGGTGTGGGGTGTGGGGTGTAGGGTTTTAGCGATTTTCATCTGGTCAATTACCTAATTTTCAGGGAAAAAGTCCAGGGATTTTCCCCCCGATCACTCCCATATCTCGTACTTTTTGATTGCCAAAAAGTCTAAAAGTTTTACCCAACAAGGTTTTTAGATTTATTCAGCCAACCTTAATTAGCGACGGGATCATCGAGGAGAACTTCTGAGACGCGATAATCGCGACGGATCGAAAAACGTTCCAGATAGCCGATCGGATCGTCAGGATTGAAAATAAGACGATCAAAGAGGGCAAAACTGTGGCGATCGGGTTCCAAATCGGGAAGGCCCAGGGACCGGCAAGCTTCACCAAACAGATCGGGACGACGGACGCGTTCAATCACTTCCACCCAGTTGCGGGGGAACGGTGCGTAACCCCAACGAGCAAGCTGAGTTAGGGTCCATAGGGCCTCACTGCGGCCTGGACAGTTAGCTTGATCGACGTAAAACTGATTAAATCGGAATAGGGGTTCGGGGGCAGTTCCTAAACCGCGATCGTAACCATCGAGGAAACCGGGGCGGATAATTGCCCTATCCACACCCACATACTGGGGCTGACTGAGAATATTAACGATATCTTCTCGATTACGCTGATCATCGCAGTATTCACAGGCTTTAATTAAAGCTTTCACCATGGCGATATGGGTTTCGGGATGTTTCGCTGCCCAAGTTTCCTTAACCCCGAGGACTTTTTCCTGGTGTCCGGGCCAAATATCAAGATCGGTGGCGATAACGTAGCCTAATTTTTCGTGAACGGCGTAGGAGTTCCAGGGTTCCCCCACACAATAACCGTCGATCTTACCCGCTTTTAGTAGGGAAACCATTTGAGGCGGCGGAATTACGGCTAAATTGACATCACTATCGGGATCGATGCCGCCACTAGCTAACCAGTAGCGTAACAGCAGATTGTGCATGGAAGCGGGGTGAACCATGCCGAAAGTGGCGATTTGATCGGGACTTTGCTGGAGGGCCTCCTTTAAGTCCTCCAGTTTTTCTACCCCCAATTCCCTGTATTTATTGCTGAGGGTGATGGCGTTACCGTTGCGACTGAGTACCAAAGCACTAATCACGGGGACAGAGGGCTTATTGCCGGCCCCAATGGTCATGCTGAGGGGCATTCCCGCCACCATCTGGGCTGCATCGAGACGACCGGTGGCCACTCCTTGGGCGAGTGCTTTCCAGTTGGGTTCCCGTTGCAGGATAACATCCTCTAATCCTTCCTCGGCGAAGAAGCCTTTCTCTTTGGCGATAATAATCGGGGCGCAATCGGTGAGGGGGATAAAACCGATGGTGGGATTGGTTTTCAGTCGGGTAGCTTGGCCGATCACTGTTACTGGTTCGATGGGTTGGCCGACTTTCTTCGATCGCTTCTGTTGGTTGAGGAAATAAACGATCTCGTTACGGAGGGAGTAGTAACTGGGGTGGTTAACTACTTCTAAACGATGCCGGGGCCGGGGAATGGGAACATCGAGAATCTGACCGATATGGGCCTCTGGACCGGTGGTTAACATCACCACTCGATCGGATAGTAATAGGGCTTCATCCACATCGTGCGTGACCATGATACAGGTAACGTGGCTTTCTTCGACAATTTCCATCAAACGTTCCTGTAAATTGCCTCTGGTTAACGCATCCAGCGCCCCAAAGGGTTCATCAAGTAACAGGACTTTTGGCCGTAGGGCTAAAGCGCGGGCGATCGCTACCCGTTGTTTCATGCCTCCCGATAATTCTCCCGGTCGTTTGTTGGCGGCATGGCGCAGGTGTACCATATCGATACTATGTTCGATGACACTTTTGCGTTCAGCAGCCGGTAGATGACGCAGCACGCGGTTAACTCCTAGGGCGATATTTTCCCGGACGGTTAACCAGGGCAGTAGAGAATAATTCTGGAACACCACCATGCGATCGGGACCGGGACCTTTAATTTCTCTTCCCTCTAAAATCACCCCTCCCACCGTCGGGCGATCGAGTCCAGCGACCATATTTAAGAGGGTGGATTTCCCGCAACCGGAGTGACCGATTAAAGAGATAAATTCCCCTTGAGTAACGCTGAGATCGATATTTTTTAGGGCGATATATTGACGGCCATCGGGCAGAGGGAAAACCTTATCAATGTGATCGACTTCAATAAATGCAGACATTTTCAGTAATCAGTTATTAGTTATCAGTTATCAGGAATCAGCTTCTGAAGGCAAGATGCAAAAGAAAGAATCTGGCAATTCTCCTATCTAACAAGAAGGTTAGAAACTAGGTAGATCAAAGCTTTTAGCTTAACAAATTAGGTTTTGGATTCGACCCCTGTTATCGGGGGTGAGGTGGGTTGGGTGGCTAATAATTTAGTTTTGAACCTCACCCACTTTTATCTACTCATAAAAATTAAACTTATTTATTTTCTTCTGGTACAACTAATTTAGCGATGTAGGCCATGAGGCGATCGAGTAGGAAACCAACAATACCCACATAAATCAGGGCGAGGATAATTTCACTGATCATGGAACTATTCCAAGCATCCCAGATAAAGAAGCCAATTCCCACGCCACCGATCAGCATTTCTGCCGCTACAATCGCCAACCAAGATAAACCGATACCGATTCTTAATCCCGTGAAAACGTAGGGAACGGTGGCGGGAAAAAGAATATTGAAAAAATATTCAACTTTGGATAATTTCAACACTCTAGAGACGTTTTTATAGTCTTGGGGAACCTGTTGTACTCCCACGGCTGTGTTAATAATAATTGGCCAAATTGCTGTAATAAAAATTACAAATATGGCACTAGGTTCGTTATTGCGAAAAGCCGCTAGGGAAATGGGTAGCCAAGCTAGGGGGGGAACGGTACGCAGGATTTGGAAAATCGGATCGATCGCATCATAAATTAGAGCGTTGCTACCGATTAAAATACCCGCAGCGATGCCAACAATAGCGGCAAGGGTAAAACCGACGGCCACCCGTTGTAAACTGGCGAAAATTTGCCAGAATAACCCCACATCCGTGCCACCATTATTGAAGAAGGGATTAATAATTAATTCCCAGGTATCGCTAACCACTTTAGTGGGACTAGGGAGGGGAGCATCGGGACTAAAACAGAGTATTTGCCAGATGACGAGGAAAATTAATAAAGCAATCGCCGAAGTTGCTAGTTTGGGTAATTTTTTTTTGAGGTCTTTTACCCATTTTGAACCTTGAGAACGACGAGAAATAGAAACAGCCATAATCAGTTATCAGTTATCAGTTATCAGTGGTTGAGTTATCAGTGGTTCAGTTATCAGCATCAGTGATCAGTTATCAGTTATTAATTACCAGTTATCAGCAAATGATCTTTAACTGTTGACGGGTTACTGATTACTGATTACCGAATCGCTGATTACTGATTAGTGATCACTAATTTAAACCTTTTTAATCTTGAGAGATTTCAGGTAAGCTTGGGGATTTTCGGGATCAAATTTCACGCCATCAAAGAAAGTTTCCACACCGCGAGAGGTAGAGGTGGGAATTTGATCAGCCGGAACATTGAGGGCTGTGGCGGCTTCTCTCCAGATATCTTCCCGGTTAACCTTATCAACTAAAGCTTTGATGTCCGTATCGGCGGGAATATAGCCCCAACGGATGTCTTCAGTCACAAACCAAGTATCATGACTCTTGTAGGGATAGGAAGCGTTATCAGCCCAGAATTTCATGGCTACGGGGCTATTTTCGATTTTGCGACCATCACCGAAATCGATATTACCCTGCATTCTTCCCAAGATATCGGCGGGGTCAATTTTCAGCCATTCCCGTCCTGAAATAATCTCGCACATTTCCTTAACATTAGCGGGATCGTTGCACCATTGCTGCGCCTCCAGAACAGCCATGGTTAAAGCTTTTGCCGCTTTGGGATTTTTATCCACCCAATCGGCGCGTAAAGCGAAGGCTTTTTCGGGGTGATCCTTCCACAGTTCCCCAGTAATCAAGGCCGAATAACCGAGTTTTTTGTTAACTAATTGGGCGTTCCAAGGTTCCCCCACACAGAAAGCTTGCATCGTGCCGACTTTCATGTTAGCCACCATTTGTGCCGGAGGAACAACAATTAGGGATAGATCTTTATTCGGATCGATACCACTGGCGGCTAACCAATAGCGCATCCAGAGATCGTGAGTACCACCGGGGAAAGTGACGGCGGCTTTAACTTCTTTGCCGGCAGATTTAGCTTTAGCGAAGGATTCTTTCAGTACACCGCTATCGAGGGCAACTTTTAGATCCATGTATTCGTTAGCCACAGAAATCGCTTGACCGTTGGTATTCAAACGCGCCAGAATATACATTGGTACGGGCTGTTTGGTGATTTTGCCCAAGGTCATTAGGTAGGGCATGGGGGATAAAATATGCGCCCCATCGATACCGTTACCCGCCGAACCTAATTCGAGGTTATCCCGGGTTGCAGCCCAAGAGGCTTGTTTCATCACTTGCACATCGGGCATCCCGTGTTTAGCGAATAAACCTTTTTCCTTGGCGATAATTAAAGGTGCCGAGTCGGTGAGGGCAATAAAACCTAGTTTAGCGGTGGTGACTTCGGGAGTTTCTCCACTGGCAACGGGGGAAGCTGCAGGACTGCCGGCCGGGGAGGGACTGGTCGCGGTATTATTGGGAGTGGCGCAACCGTGGAGAATTGCTGTTCCTACGGCAGTTGCCCCGGCAGTGAAGATAAATCTACGTCTAGAAAGTTTACTCATGGACTAAAAAATCGTGATTAGAAACTAAACAAAGGTGATGAAACGGTGAAAAATTCTCATTATTTCCCCTAACTGACTGCGGTGATAACCGAGAAAATTTCTTGAAAGTAACTGTTGATTCAGTAAGGAGGCTTTGACTATTTTTATCTCTCGATCGCTTTTGCTTCTCCATCTGGGGAGATTTAGCAGTAGTTTTTGTCTAAGAGATTTTTTCTAGAAGCATAACAGTTTTGAGGAGTCGATAGATAGATCGGGGCGGTTTTTGGTCATCTGGGCTAGAAAGATCAGTTTATTTCAGGGTTATCACCGAAGCAATTAACTTAAATTTACAGTCTTCAACGGGAAAGATAGTATAGATTGTTACAAAATACTGTCAGCCATGTAATAAAAGCATAAAAATTTGTCTGAAACGCATGGTAGAGCGATGGGGATTTTTAGCTATCTTGACTCAGTTATCGGATTTGAGTTTGCAGTTCAATGATTACCAGTTGGGTGCATCTCACATTTGTGAATCTCTCCCAGTTATGATGACCAGCAGAAGTTATTACGTCAATGGTAGAGGCCCATCGTGGTCAGTAAGTTTATCGAACTGCGTGCGCCCAAAATGTAATAAGCTGCCCGGGTATTTAAGTAGCTGGTTATAATTAAATTAAAAATGGATTTTAGGTTCGATCCCCCCTGCCCCCCTTGATAAGGGGGGTGCCGATCCCCCCTTAGTCCCCCCTTTAATCCCCCCTTAATAAGGGGGGCATCTGACAACTTTTAACGCCTACCTACTTAAATTGCTTGTTGAGATGAGGCACTCTTGCACTCTGGCAACAGTAAAGGGATTGAGAGAGATTCGGCTAATCTAAGAATAAGCGGTTTAAATACGTCTTAGCTGATTGAATTTTGGCAGCATCAAACAGAGGTAACTTAAATGTCCGAAAAACAAAAACGACAGGTTCAGAAAAACGACGGCTATCAAGCTAAAATTGATAAACCCCCCGGTAAACCGCCCACGGGTGGTTCTAATGTTAAACCGCCACTAAATCAGGACAAGGAGAAAAATAACCCACTGATTATCTATGCCCCCTTTTACCTGTTCCCTGTTCTAACTGATAACTGATAACTGAATATGGCTTATTCTCGCATTAAAAAACTAGCAAATTATCTACGTCCCCATTGGCAAATAGTAACTGGGGGGGTAGTTGCTTTGCTTATTGTTAATCTTTTGGGTGTTTACATACCGCTTTTAATCCGGGATAGCATCGATGATTTAAGTAAATCTTTTGACTTCCAAAAAATCATTTACTATGTGATCGTCATTGTCGCTTTAGCCTCGATTATGTGGTTTATCCGCATGATATCCAGAGTGTTATTATTCGGGATCGGTCGTCAGGTAGAGTTCGATCTTAAACAAAAAATCTTTCAGCATTTATTAACCCTTGAACCTGCCTATTTTTCGCGGCAAACTTCAGGAGATTTAATCAACCGTGCCACTAGCGATGTGGATAATATCCGTCGTCTGGTGGGTTTTGCTTTGCTCAGTTTGGCTAATACTTTTTTTGCCTATGGGTTAACTTTACCCGTGATGTTAGCGATTCATATTCCCCTTTCAGTCGCCGCCATTTCTGTCTATCCTTTGATGTTAATTGCTGTGCAGTTATTTAGTGGTCGTCTCCAGCGGCAACAGAAAAAAGTACAAGAAAAACTATCGCATCTAAGCGATTTAATTCAAGAGGATATGAGTGGTATCACTCTGATTAAAATTTATGCCCAAGAAGGTAACGAGCGCCTAGCATTTAAGCAAAGAAATCGTGAATTACTACAGGCTAATTTAGATTTAGTCCAGACTCGTAATTTTCTTTTTCCCCTGATTGAAGCTTTAGCCTATGTAAGTTTATTGGCCTTGCTTGCCCTGGGTACTAGACAAATTATAGCGGGTAATATCACCATTGGGGACTTTATTGCCCTGTTAATTTTGGCGGAAAGATTAGTTTTTCCTACTGCTTTATTAGGTTTTACTATTACGGCCTACCAACAGGGAGAAGTGAGTATTGATCGCCTAGAAACTATCCTGTTAGCCGAGGCTAAAATTAAAGATAATGCCGATTGTATTCATTTAAAAAATATTCAAGGAAAAATTACCGCCAAAGCCTTGACTTTTTTCTATCCTGATGCTAAGGAACCCGCCTTAAAATCTCTTTCTTTTACCATTAATCCGGGGGAAACAGTAGCGGTTGTCGGTGCGATCAGGTCGGGAAAATCTACCCTTGCTAACGCTATTCCCCGTCTATTGAATATTGCCGAGGGACAGTTATTTATTGATAATCAAGATGTGACTCAAATTGCTCTTGAAGATCTGCGAAAAGCGATCGCTTATGTTCCCCAAGAAAGTTTTTTATTTAGTACCACCATTGAAGATAATATCCGTTATGGCGATCCGCTGCTGAATTTTTCGGCAGTGAAATCGGCGGCCAAACAAGCGAGAATTGAGGAAGAAATCGAGAATTTTCCGCAAAAATACGGAACTTTAGTGGGAGAACGTGGGATTACTCTTTCCGGGGGTCAACGTCAACGGGCCTCTTTAGCACGTGCTTTAGCCATCCAAGCACCGATTTTAATCCTTGATGATGCCCTATCTAGCGTCGATAATCAAACGGCCACGGCTATTTTGGAAAATCTCGCCCAAGAAAGCCAAAAAACCGTGATTTTTATCTCCCATCAATTATTGGCCGCTGCCACTGCTGATCGCATTTTTGTCATGGATCGCGGAGAAATTGTCCAGATGGGAACCCACGAGGAGTTAATCGCAATCCCCGGAGTCTATCAAAATCTCTGGCAACAGCAGCAGTTAGAGTCTAAGGTTTTAGATTAACCGATAAAATAGGGAATCTGCTAGTTATTACCAGTGAAGTTGTGGACTATCTCAATTATTCCTTAAGACTGTTTAAATGCAGCACAGCAGTTATCTTTTAGCGACAATGAACAAGGATCAACTTTTAACCGAACCTTTTTTACAATTACCCACCGAAACATCAATACAAGTGATTTGGTTTACGGAATTTTTTGGCACTGGTCATCACGTCCGCTACGGGGAAAAACTAGAAAAAATGGCCCCCGCTCGCACTAGCAAATTAACTAGAGTTAGAGAAGATGCTCAATCGAGAACCGTTGAAGCTTATCAATCTTTAACCGATCGAGAAATCTGGCGACATCAGTCCGAAATTACTGATTTAAATCCAGGGGAAAGGATTCCCTATCAAGTCACCAGTTTTCAGGAAAATACAGCGATTAGAAGTGATATTTATACCCTTACCCCAAGACCCAAAAAAGGAACTAATCTCAAAATTCTGCTCACTTCCGATCATCAATTAATGCCTATGACTGCCGCTAATTTACAAAAAGTTATTGAAACTATTGGACAGGTAGATGCAGTTTTTTTAGCAGGAGATTTAGTTAATATACCCGATCGAGCTTCCGAATGGTTTGATGATAGTCGCGGTGGGGCATTTTTTCCCTGTTTACAAGGTCGTGCTAATTATACTCTGACCAAGAATGGTATTCAGAGTATTTATAAAGGGGGGGAAATTATTCAAAATGCGCCCTTATTTCCTGCTATTGGTAATCATGAAGTTATGGGCAGATTTTCTAATTCCACAGGTTTAAATGAACAGTTTGAAGATGCTATTCCTGAATTTATTGCTAAACAACTAGCGGAGGATACAGCAGCAATTAGTGAAAACTGGCTAAAAAATAATGCTTTTAACACAGACACCTACGAAGAAATTTTTTCTTTGCCTCAAAATAAATATTATTCTCTGACCTTTGGCGATATTCGTTTAGTGGTTTTATATGTTACTAATATCTGGAGAAATCCCAATTTAGAACCCAGTGCAAGGGGAAGATATTACGAAAATCAAAGAGACTTAGATAGACGAGATCGCTGGGGTTACGGTCAGCATATTTTTGAGCCAATTGCTCAGGGTAGTCCTCAATATCAATGGTTAGAAAAAGAGTTAAATAGTCGAGAATTTCAAGAGGCTAAATATAAGGTAGTTATGTTTCATCATCCTCCCCATACCCTAGGAGGAAATATCGTTCCACCCTACACCGATCCCGTGCCGACAATTCAACGGGATGCCACGGGAACAGTTAGATCAGTACGTTATGATTATCCTCAAGAAAATGATTATATTATTCGTGATCTAATTCCCTTATTAGAATCAGCCAAGGTTAATTTGGTTTTTTATGGTCATTCTCATTTATGGAATCGTTTTCTTAGTCCTAAGGGTATGAATTTTCTCGAATCTTCTAACGTTGGTAATAGTTATGGTGCTTATTTAGGTGATAAAAAACGTCCTGTACCTCTCGATAGAAATTATGCGGCGATCGGTAATCCCAATGGATTACCAGCAATTATCCCGAATATTGCTCCTCTAGTGGATTGGGTTAATCAACCTTTATCCTATATTGCCAGTAATGATCTGACGGTTTTTAGCATTTTAGATACAGAAAAAGGAACCGTGAGCAGTTATCGTTTTGATACTCGTTATCCTGACTCCGAGGTAATTAAATTTGATGAATTTGACCTTTTTAGCATAGGTGAAGTATAATAAAATTAAAAGATGCTGGTTAAATAGATTCTCTTGGGGTTAATTCTATGACTACTGTTACTAGCAATGATATTCAAGAATTGAAAGACTTACTCTCGGCAATGCGACAGGAAAACCGCGAGCAGATGATTTCCCTGCGAGAAGAAAACCGCGAGCAAATAACTTCCCTGCGAGAAGAAACCCGTGAGCAAATGACTTCCCTGCGAGAAGAAACCCGCGAGCAAATGACTTCCCTGCGAGAAGAAACCCGTGAGCAAATTGATACGCTAAAGGAAGATAATCGCCAACAAATAGAAACCCTGAGAGAAGAAAATAACAAGCAATTTATTAACCTACACAAAGAAATCACGGAAGTCAAAATTATCACGGCTAAAATTGAAGGAACAATTCAATCCCAAGCAGTATTAACCCAAAAAATTCCCGATTTAATCGAGAAAGTTGGGGAATTAAAAAACTGGAAACAAATAGCTATTGTTGCTATCACTGCTTTTACCAGCGCCACAATTACTTAGTTTATTCGAGGAGGAAATTTAAAACCTTAAGAAAAAATTTTCCCATAAAAAGCCCCTACTTCTTCATGGAGTAGGGGGTGAAATAAAGAAGATAAAACTCACAACTTACTTAGCTTTACGCGCTAACAATCCTAAACCCATTAATCCTGCATAAATAAAAGCAGAAGTGGTCGGTTCAGGAACGTGAACAGTGATCGGGATTTGACGCATGGAAACTGAGCCGGCAGACTCAAAGGTCAATCCCGTGACAAAAGCGAGAGGATTGGTGGGATCTAAACCCGCACTGGTTTCAATACCACGAACACTGAAACAACGGAGAGGTGAAGCAAAGTTAAAAGTCGTGCCTCCCGTCAAGGTTGTGCCACTGGAAACAAAATCGGTACAGTTCCCACCACTAGAATCTGACCACAATTCATAGAAACCATCACCGATACCCGTGGGTAAAAGCACTGAGGTCATATTCGGACCTGAATCGACGATATAGTTATAACCTACCGCCACATCGGGGTCGATAAAGAAAGGACGGTCGGGTTCAGTGATATTGAAGTTAAACTGAAAACCATTCTCGATAATCACTGGGAGCAAGGGATTTTCACGGCTACTACCAGGTGTTTCACCGTTGCGGATAGCGAAAGACCATAAACCGGGGGTATCAAAGGAAACGTTACTGGTATTGGCTAAGTTTAACACTGCCGATGTGCGCGAACCGGGGAGAGTAAAGAAGTTAATCCCATCCCCCGCATCGAAACCAGCTTGAGCGGGAGTTCCACCTAAACCACCGCTGCCACCACTGGCATCTCCCGTTGTCCATTGCAGTTGTCCGTAACGAAACTCGATGTCGAAATTCCCATCAAGTTCGGTATCAGGTCGATCCCGGAGGACGACTTGGAAAGTATTGAGTAAATCAGTCCCAAAGAAATAATAGCCCACTCGATCCCAAGTTACAACCACTGTACTTTCATTGGGAGAAGCCACATAAACCGCCCCAGTACCGCGGGTATCCACATCACCCCAGTAGGGTGCAATCATCGGTTGGTTGGTAATCGGGAAAGGACTGGGAGTAAATTCAAACAGTGGATCAACAAAAGTTAAATTACCGTTGTTGTTGATGAAAAAAGTGCTGAAATTATTGCCAAAAAAGTCAATATTAAAGGGCAAGTTTAACTGACTCGAAGATTCATCATCGTTTGGTCCCTAGGATAATTCACCAAAACCAGCGGGTCCGCCAAAACCGTTGAGGATGACACTAGCATCCGCCAGAGACACTTCTGCACTTAGTCCTAAGCTCATTAATCCGACAAAACCAATGGCAATATTTTGACAAAAATGAGTGAATGCGTTGTTTTTTTGGGTCGAAACTGTCATTTTAGTTATACTCCAAATAGTTGAGATCACTAAAGTTACATTTTTCTGATCGAGTTCATGAAGAACAACCGTCATTGTAACCCACATTCCGCACCCTAAGCTGTCACAGAGAGAAATTACGGAGAGAAAAAATCAAAGTGAGCATAAAAATAAACATAAGGAGCGAAAAAAGGCATTTGAGAAACAGTAAAGCACCAAAAATGGCATCAAAACCTA
>NZ_JADBUB010000205.1:0-4699 GCF_020245865.1 Microcystis sp. M169S2 | reverse complement strand
TCGATAATATCATCGGGTAATTTTGAGAGATTGGCCAGGGTTCTTTTTTTGACTTGATCTCCTTCTCGGTAGGACTCCCGAAGAAGAACGGCGGGGGGGGAATTACGGTTAGGAACTTTTTCTATATACATGGCTATCATTCTAGCAAATAGAGAGAATTCTTGTCCATTAAGAAGTGTTACAAATTACATGGGTACATTAAGAAAAGTTAACGGGTATATCCATTGATGGATAAGGGTTTCGGCTATTATGGTATATATGTATGGGGGAAGTTCAGATATCTATCTTCTAGCTCGCTTGTCCCCCTCTCAGGAATGCTCCTATAGGTAAAAATTCTGGCTCTTCTGAGTTTGGTATGCTTCTCGGCGGTTTATCAGGAGCATAAGGGCTTGAAACACCTTCCAGATAAGTCTTTCGTGTTTTTTTCCAGAACTAAATTGAATTATAGCGTTTCTCACACCTGTGTGGCACAGTGAAACCTTTGCTGATTAAACTTTTCACCATCGACAATGTACCTCTTGCGAACAGGAAACGCTATAATCCCTTGCCAGATAGGGTTTCCAGCTAAGTGTAACATGGATTTGCATTGCGAAACTCGGATGAACCGAATTTTGGTTCATCTGAGTTTAGTATGCTAAAGTAGTAGACTTGTTACAAGATAGAAGAAATGATGGACAACCTGTAAGCAATGAAGGGTAAAATCGTATTGATTCAATTTCCCTTCGACGATTTATCTTCCAGTAAAGTTCGTCATGCTTATTGCCTAACCAATAAAATTGGAGGCTATCAACACATTATCTTTGCTCTGATCACCAGTCGTATTCCCGAAAATCCCCTTCGTAGAGATATTATTCTGAGATCAGAAAGTCCAGATTTTATGATAAGTGGTCTTCGCCAATCCTCAGCCATCAGGCTTGATCATTTGGTAACACTTCGATCTTCACTGATTCAGCGTGAACTAGGCTCATTATCATTAAAAACTCAAACTTTAATTATAGATATTTTGTCCGACCTTATCCCAATGGTTTTTCAGATGTCCGGGCATACTGCGACGATTATTGGTAACTAACAACCGTTGAAATGACGCGACATAATCCAGGATTTCTGGGTCTAAAGTTCCTAATAGTGGTGCATCGGGTTCACCTACTCGCAAAATATCGAGATTAGGATTCAATCGTAACAGAGATATTTTGAGGTCTGGGGATAAGTTTTCATCTAACAAAAACTGGATTCTCATGCGAGGTTTAGTTCTTGCTGTTTCCGTTTTAGTTTTAGTTGTCTTAGGCGTTGAATCAGGGGGGATGGCTCGGTATTTAACCACTGTTGGTATTGTTCTTCTTGCCAGTCATGGAGGTGCTGAAGATAAGCATCTATCTGGGGCTTATTTTGGTAGTAATAGGTGAGAGTAGCGTAAATTTTCTCTAGGTTTAAGCTGGGTAACTCTTGGAGAATCTGCTGGGAAGTATAACCTTTTAAATGGTAGTTGATGACATCCTCAATCCCAATGCGATGTCCTTTAATGCGGATGTCATCTGGAGCAAAAACTTCAAAGTATTCTTCTAGTTGCATGGTTTTCTTATAGCAAACTTTTTCTTTTAATTGTAGCATCGCTACCAGTTATCAGTTATCAGCCCGGCTCTTTGATAACTGTTCACTGATAACTGAAAAGGTATTTCTACTTTCAGGGATGAAGTGCAAGAAAGTGTAAATTCGCCGCTAGTGTTGACTTCGCCATTGTCTTCCCTCTAGCGGCCATGATTGTCTGGTTCTACAAAGCTGTTCCCGAAGGTTCAATTAGTTTCACCTTTAAAGCTCTAGAAATCCACTTTGAGGTAAAGAAAGGAAGCCGGACTTAGGAAAAAAAGACGGCAATCGCTTTCAATCAGTATTAAGGGTTAGCCAGTATCTACACAGAACAAGCTGTGTGCTGGAAACAACACACCATGCTGGTCAAGGATTTATTTTGCGCCAGTCCAGTCACAAGGAGTCGTTGAGCAGTCGGGGCTAATTAATGAGCTAGATTGGTCTTCCCGGTCACTTCCTTTTAAGGTAATTTTCCCCGTTAATCCTTCAGTCTTAAAATCATCCTTAGCTAAGGTGTTTCGTGTCCCCTCTCTGCTAGGCGTTTGTCCCTGTTCAAGGTGTTGTACGATAGCTTCAACTAACATTTTTGTGGCATCATAAGCCATGGCCATTTGCCAATTGAGCTTCAGCTTAGTTGACCAAGGTAGTGGTTTCTGGTCAACAAAATCAGCCAGTTTTTTACTCTCTTCATCAGAGGGATACCAAGGTATAGCTATTACCATCTTTTCTAGAGATTCCCTGCCAATGGTATCGACAAGTTCTAAAACTTCGTCATTAAACAGTGGGTTGTTCCCAGCTATCAAAAACGTCCCCCGATTTTCCTTAATAATTTGAATTTTTTTCTCCTTGCTCTCCGTATCGATAAAAGCATCACTTATAAGAACTAAGGCTGTTTTGTCTTTAAGCTGATTAAATTTTTGCTTTAAACTGTTGACTCGGTCTATTGGTAATGTCTTTATATTTACTTCACCCTTTATATTTATACTTGACTTATCTAATTCCTCCTTAAAATTGTTATAAAAGGATTGTGCTACCAAATCATTATCATGGAAGATTATCACTTGTTGATATCCTTTTTTTTCTAGGTATTTAACTAAGTCTTGAGCTGCGATTTCTGTCGTAGATATAGGTCGAAAAAACCAAGACAAGTCCTGACTCTTATTTTTATCTTGAGCCTTGAAAGCCTCTATCGTAGCCGTACTTGTAGGTGAAATTAGCACTAATTTTTCTAGATAATCATCTAATACATAATAAGTTGCGTGACTCGAATACGGTCCAATAACCCCGATAATTCTTTCCCTACCTACTAATTCTTTAGCTACCTTTAAGGCTTCATCGTCATTGTTAGAATCGTTGGCCATGACAACTATTAATTTAAAAACATTGTCTTTATTAAATTCAGCTTGTTGCCAACCTACTCCAGTAAGAATACTTCCAGCAAAATCTGGTGGTATTTTATCGCCAAAGCCAGTAGATACAGCAATAGTAAATACATTCTTTGGACTGATAGTGCCGCTTTTTAGTTGATACATGACACGGGCATTATTTAGAGCAATTAAAGTAACTGGATCTTTCTCTTTTTCCCAGGCTTTTTCTAGATAACTAATAGCCTCTTTATAATTACCCTTAGCGAATTCTTCTCTTCCCTTTTTTTCTTCTGGGAGTAGTTGTCCCGGTAATGGATAATCGGGAAAACCAAGTTTTTCTCCACAACTTATAAAATCAGGGGTGTTATTACACGCCGATAATGGATCGGTTATCTCTCTTACATAAACAATAACCAGAGAAAGTATTAATGCTAAAATACACAAAATGGCTAACTTAAACCATTTATTGAGTTCTATCAACCAGCGACGAAATAAATTTATTGTATTTCTAATATTGACTATCAATTTGTCTAGGAGAGTGCGGGGTCGGTGTCCACCTATTTGTTGCTCTAACTGCTGGATTTCACGTCTGAGTGATTGTTCTATTTCCTGTTTTTGTTGCTCTAACTGCTGGATTTCACGTCTGAGTGCTTGTTCTATTTTCTGCTGTTCTTGATGAAGAGCAGGCTCGATTTCCCCGGCTAATTTTGGCATAATCATATTTAGTTGTTCGTCAAATTTATGTTTCAGGTCGTTAATGTCTTCCCCGGCTAATTTTGGCATAATCATATTTAGTTGTTCGCCAAATTTATGTTTCAGGTCGTTAATATCAGCATACCTAGTATGAAAATGTCCTAAATTATGGAGTCTTTCCTTGAAATTCAACAAAGTCATAATTTCTGACCTAATTTGACTCATATTGATGGGTGCATCTTTGAAATAGGTATAAATCCGCAGATTACCATTTGCTTTAAAGGTTTCCAACGCTTTGGTAAATTCTTCTTCAGTGTATATACCTACTTTAGTATGAAAGAGGCTGACAAAAATATGGCACTGTGTAATCGCTTTATTGTATTCATCTTGTAGGCGCGTTTTTGACATAGCATCGATAAAATCTTCCCAGACAACTAATTCTAAAAATATTCCCTGTTTTATGTATTTTTTGTTTTCACGGTTGATAAATATTTCAAATTGTTCTCTATCATCTTTCAATTCAGAAGAGGAGGCGAGAAAGATTTTAATGATTTTATTACCCATCGTAGTTTCCCTACTTTGCTTTTACCTTTTCTTTCGCTTTCAGTGCTGTTATTCGGCTCACCAACTCAGCCAATCTCTGACTCAACGGTACAGTCTCAGCACAGCCCCAGTATTGAGCGCACCGCAATAACAACCACATCCATCTTAGAAGTGCCAAGTTGCTCATCTGTAACTATCTTACTCGCCGTGCTATTGATTGTCACCATTTTTCTGGAGAAAGCATAGAGGTAAGCGACGTTTACAGTGGGTTTCTATTTTTCCGCCTCTAATATCAGCTAAACTTATCAATGGTATAAGTAACAATAGTTTCAAACCCCTTTACAAACCGATACAAACTCTTTAAGATAGAGACATCATCAATAAATCGTACCTCGATAACTTAATAGGAATCATAAACCAATGACCACCACTCTACAACAGCGCGAGAGCGCTTCCCTGTGGGAGCAGTTCTGCCAGTGGATCACCAGCACCAACAACCGTCTTTATGTCGG